>DAOUTL010000086.1 GCA_030626685.1 Candidatus Bathyarchaeota archaeon
CCCATGAGTTGTTTTAACATCAAGTCTTGAAGCGCTAAAAGTTTTAAACTCGCCCTTATAGTAAAGGAGGTCGATTGCGTCCTTCCCTTCTAAGTGACCGCCCTTAATTACAATGGCTTTAGGTCCCATTTCAGAGATTTTTCTAGCCGCAACTTCCACATCTTTCAAACTTTTAATTTTCACGTCAGCGAGTTTCTCAGCCTCAAACCTGTTAGGTGTTATGACCGTAGCTTTTGGCAGAAGATAATTTTCCAACGCATCCATAGCCTCAAGTTTCAAGAGAGGTGCTCCAGACTTAGCAATCATAACCGGATCAACAACTAATGGAAACTTGTATTTTGAAACTTCGGAAGAAACAGTTTTGATTATTTCTTCTGTGTGAAGCATTCCCGTTTTTCCTGCGTCAATGCCTAAGTCTTCAGCTACCGCTTTAATTTGTTCTCGGATCATTTCAGGTTTTAAGTCTTCAACAGCCGTAACGGAATAAGTGTTTTGAGCTGTGACAGAAGTTATTGCTGTTGTGCCGTGAACACCCAAAGCTGCAAAGGTTTTGAGGTCTGCTTGGATTCCAGCTCCTCCTCCAGAATCGCTACCGGCTATCGTTATGGCTACAGGAATTTTACCTTTTACCTTTCCTACTTCAAACATTTTAAGCCACCTTCTCAATCACGTAAAGCATAAGCGCTGACCCTACAAAGGCTGGTATGCTTGAACCTAGAGTTGTGTAATTGTAGAATAGGAAATATACGATGACTCCTGTAAACCAAGAAATTATCGGTTTAAATCTCAAACTTTTCGCTGACGAATAAAACTCTTCTAGACTGTATTGTCTTTTCTTGAGGATGTAGAAATCCATAGAAAGCACACCGAGTAGGGGTACAAAAACTGCTCCTATATAGAGAAGGAAGCTTTCATAGGCTAGTTGCCACTGCTCAGGCATCAAGGCTGCCAAGAGAACACTTATCACAGTGATTGCGATGACAAGTTTCCACTGTTTGGATTTAGGCGAAACATTCTGTATGGACACTGCCCCTGAGTATATGTCGGCAAAGCAGTTGTCGGTTTCATGCACCAACAAGATGGCTAGGGCTAAACCTCCAAAAGTTATGGAAACTATCGATGAAATTATGCTTTCTCCAGGATAGGCCAAAACAAGCAGAGCGCCTAAAGCGTAGAACCAGAAGTTTGCGAAAGTGTAGCCTGTGGCAGTTCCTAGAAAGGCTCCTTTCTCGCTTTTTGAAAACCTGTTGTAGTCCGATATTAGGGGCCACCATGATATTGGCATGGCTATGACGAGGTCTAAGGCTAATGTTGTTGGTAGAGAGCCGTCTCCCTGAAATGTAAAGAGTTGGGAAGAGTTGGAAAGAACCGTGTAAGTGATAAAAACGGTAGTTCCATAGGCGAACCATATGGCAAACTTCTCCAACCAATGTCTCACAACCATTAGAGGACCGCCGATGCTTAGAAACATGCACCAAACGGCAAAGACAAGAATCCAAAAGTATAGTGTATATGAACCTAAAAATTGACCTGCAATGAGTAGGGCGGAATTAGCCATTATCAATATTTCGAATGATGCCCAGCCAATCAGCTGAACCACATTAAGTATTGTCGGTATATACGACCCTTTTAACCCTAAAACCCCTCTTAAACTAACCATTGTGGGTATGCCATATTTACTTCCCAAACCACCACCTAACGCCAGCATGAAAGAACCTAAAATTGAACCTAATGCGGCAACGGCAATTGCCTCAGTTGTAGATAAGCCTGGAATAAGCAAACCACCAGCTTGAAGCACAAGCAAACCTATTGCCAAACTAGACCATAAAACAAAATAGTCAATAACTCCTAAAACCCTCTTTGTTGCTGGTACTGGTTCTGTTCCCCATTCAGGCGGCAACTTGATAGTCAATTTGACTACACCTCCAAAATGTTTAGGGAACTAGATTTTCGAATGGTGAGAAGCTTTTCCTTTTATACATTTGTGCACTCCCTACGCCAGCATTACCTGGATCAGGTTCTAAGGGTCGACGGTGAGGTTAACCGTCCTCTCAGCCGGGTTCACCCAGCTCCCCCGTGAAACCTGGAGAAGGATAATTGTTATTTAGCTGTATATTTATCTTTCCTAAAGTTAAAGTAGAATTAGGATGTTGCAACATGAAAATGCTGCCTAAGAAATTTGACATCTCCGAGATTGAACGTAAGTGGCAGAAAAAATGGGAAGAGATGAGCATTTACCGTTTCAACTGGAATGATAAGACACGCCCAGTTTTCGGCGTTGACACTCCGCCGCCTTATCCTTCAGGCGAGTTTCACATGGGCAACGTTTTGAACTGGACATACTTTGATATAGTTGCCAGATACAAACGCATGAGAGGCTACAACGTGTTTTTCCCGCAAGGATGGGACTGCCACGGATTAAGCATAGAAGTTGAAGTTGAGAGGACGCATAACGTTAGGAAAAGGGATGTACCTCCAGACAAGTTTAGGAAATTGTGTGAGCAGACAATCCAGAAGTACATTGTTATGATGAAGGACAGCATAATTCGTTTAGGCTGTAGTGTGGATTGGTCAACAGAATATCGGACAATGGACCCAGATTATTGGAGACGAACACAACTTAGCTTTATACTATTGTACAAGAAAGGCTACATGTATCAGGGAACACATCCGGTTAACTGGTGTCCAAGATGCGAAACGGCGATTGCTGATGCAGAAGTTGATTATGGAAAAAAAGAAGGCACACTGCACTTTATTAAGTTTCCTTTAGAAAACAGCGGTGAACGATTACTCATAGCAACAACACGTCCAGAACTTATACCAGCATGTGTGGCTGTTGCCGTTCATCCACTCGACGACCGCTACAAAAAATACATAGGCAGAAAGATACGCGTCCCACTCGTCACCCGCACAGTTGAAATCATACCAGACGAAGCAGTTGAACCTTCATTTGGCACGGGCGTGGTTATGATATGCAGCTATGGAGATAAGGCAGACGTAAAAACGGTGCTTAAAAACAAGCTTCCAGTAATCCTAATACTGACTGAAAATGGCAAATTGAACGAGAAATGTGGCAAATACGCTGGATTATCAATAGCTGAAGCGAAAAAAGCGGTTGTAACAGACCTTGAAGCTGCTGGATTACTGGAAAAAACCGAAAAAATTCAACAAGAAGTTGGCGTTTGTGAAAGATGCGGAACACCGATAGAAATTCTGGAACGGAAACAATGGTTCATGAAAACACGCATCTTAACAGACAGGGTTGTAGAAGCAGCAAACGATATTGTATGGTATCCATACTATATGAAAACACGCTTAATAGATTGGGCTTGCTCCCTAGATTGGGACTGGGTTATAAGCCGCCAAAGGATCTTCGGAACGCCGATACCAATGTGGTACTGTAAAAACTGCGGCGAAGTAATACTGGCTGAAGAAGACTGGGTCCCAGTAGACCCGAAATTGGAAAAACCGAAAACAGAGAAATGCCCAAAATGCGGAAGCACAGAGTTCATTCCGGAGACAGACGTTTTCGACACATGGATGGATTCATCAATAACATGTGCAGTGCACGCGGGCTGGCCAGACCGTGAAGACTGGAGGAGACTGTTTCCGGCTGATTTGCATCCGTCAGGCATAGACATTATACGCACTTGGGCATACTACCTAATGGTTAGACATCTCGCGTTATTCAATGAAAAACCATACAAAAGCTGCCTAATCAACGGCATGGTTTTGGGTGCAGACGGCAGAAAAATGAGCAAATCACTGAAAAATTATGTCGCCACACCAGAAGTGCTGGAAAAATATGGTGCAGACGCTGCAAGACAATGGGCTGCTGGAGGCGGTGCAACAGGTTCAGATATACCATTCCGTTGGCCAGATGTCGAATACGGCTGGCGATTTCTAATTAAACTCTGGAACGCCGCGCGCTTTGTAGGCAACCAATTGAGAGACTATAAGCCTGAGGTAAAAGCGGAGTATGCTCTTCAACCATTAGACAAGTGGATTCTATGCAGAGCTGAAAAACTAACGAAAAAGGTGACGGAAGCATTGGAGAAATGCCAGTTCAACATAGCCATGGAGGAAATCCGCAGTTTCACATGGCATATCTTCTGCGACTGCTACATAGAAGCCGTAAAAGACAGGTTGTACAGGCCAGAATTATATGGAGAAGAGAAAAGGAAAGCGGTGCAATATACGCTATACGCTGTCTTGTACAGAATTTTACAGCTTTTAGCACCGATTGTGCCACACATGACAGAGGAAATTTACCAGATAATGTACGCCGAAGACAAAGGCTGTAAGAGCATACACCTGTCTCCTTGGCCAACACCAAATGAAAAACTCATAGACGAAGAAGCTGAAAAACGTGGAGACCTGATAACGGCTGTAATAACCGAAGTTAGAAGGGAGAAAGCTGAAAAGCATATGCCACTGAATACACAGATTAAAAAATTAACAGTATACGCTGGAGAAAAAAGTACGGCGGAGATAATCACGCAAGGGAAAGAGGACATAGCTGGCACATGCAAAGCTGCAAAAATTGAAGTTATAGCTGAGACTGGTGAAGGCAGAGAGGTCAAGCCCTACGGCAACATCCGATTTATCGCCGAGTATTAATCATTCAGTTAGGAAGGATAAGAAATGAAAAAAGTTGGAATAATAGGATGCGGGGCGATAGGAACTATAATCTCAGGAGCGATTGAAAAAGGACTTGTTAAGTGTGACGAGTTAATCCTCTATGACTATAACATGGAAAGGGCTGAGAAAATCCAAAAATCGTTACATGTTCCCGTTACGGTTGTGAAAAATCTTGAGGAAATGCTTAGGCTTAAACCCGCAGTCATAGTTGAGGCGGCGTCACAACAAGCAGTTAGGGATTACATAGACAAAATTTTGGCGGAAAACATCGAACTAATAGTTATGAGCGTGGGAGCACTCCTAGACTTAAAACTCAAAAGCAACAAAATCCATATACCATCAGGAGCCATCGGCGGATTAGACGCTATCTCCGGCGCTGCAATAGCCGGGATAGATGAAGTCATTTTAACCACGAGGAAGAATCCGAAGGCTTTAGACATGGACAATAAAGAGGAAAAAATAGCTTATGAGGGATGTGCTGAAGAGGCTGTTAGGCGTTTTCCAAGGGAAATGAATGTTGCAGCCACATTGGCTTTGACCACACAGCCTGAAAAAGTAAGGGTGCGAGTAATTTCTGATCCAAAGGTGGACAAAAACGTGCATGAAATCAAAATCAAATGGAAATATGGAGACATGCAATTAAAATTCGCAAACGAACCTCATCCAGAAAACCCAAGGACAAGCGCGCTTGCAGCATGGTCTGCAATAAAATTACTGAAAGAAATTTTGGAAAAACGCACCTAACTTTAGGGTTTTAATCCATGTTCCCGCACACCAAAGTTCTTCGTCTATCCTCTTGTAACTACCTTTTTAACCAGAATCCAGTCTTTAATCCAATTTCTTGCATTTGGAAACTTTCCCTTTTATTATAAATAGAAACTCGGTGGAGTATGCTTAATGAAGCAGGTTTTCGGGTGCGTACTCAATTAATTTTTTGTCATGCTTTTTGGCATTCTCAATCCTGAAAATCAGCCTTAGCGACTATGTTTAATTTCTTCTATAAGTTTGTCAATTTCCTCTTCCGTGTTATAAAAGTGCGGTGAAACCCTTATTCCACGAGCCCTAGCAGAAACAACTATTCCTTTACGGCTTAACTTCTCCGCCACTTCCCGCGGTTTATCTATTTTAAAATTGACAATTCCAGAGCGATATTGCGGCTCTTCTGGTGTTTGAAGCTTCAGCCCCAAATTTTTAACAGCCTCTATTAAATGGTCTGTTAGCTTCAGTGTTCTCCTCTCGATTTTTTCGATGCCAATATTCAACAGCATTTTTAGTGCTTCTGTCGCACCTGTGAGACTTATGAAGCTTGGTGAGCCAACTTCGAAGCGGCTTGCAGTTTCCGAAAGCCTCAAGCTCC
>DAOUTL010000210.1 GCA_030626685.1 Candidatus Bathyarchaeota archaeon
AAGGATACATTAGGGTTGTCACGGATTATAGGGAATGGCGACTCATGCCGGTGCAGTAACAAGCTTAAGCTCCAAACTTCTTAGTCTTACCAATCAAATTCATCAAAACAGGCATCAAATCCATGCCCCTTATTCTGTTTAAGCCGCCTTTGGCACATGTTCGCTCATTAAACTCTTCAACATCGTCACGGCGGATATACGGACCAGTGATTACTATGGGAACAGGGTCTCCTTCGTGGTTGCGTGTGATGGAAGACGTTGTGTGGTCAGCGGTTACAGCCAAATAAGTTGAGCCTAAGTCGATGTTGTCAAGCACATATCTGAGCATACAGTCAATTCTTTCAATCAACTCAATCTTCTGTTTAATATTCCCATCGTGGCTTGCGACATCCGTTGCCTTAACATGCAAAAGCGCAAGATCATGCGTTTTTAGTGCTTGAACCGTTGCTTTGGCTTTAGCCATAAAATCTGTTTGAGGCGTTCCAGTGGCACCCCTAACATCTATCAGCTTCATTCCAGCAACTTTGCACACGCCTCTAATCAATGATGCAGCAGCTATGCATGCCCCCTCTATGCCATAGATTTCTTGGAGAGACTTGATGTTTGGAACAGTGCCTGCGCCTCTGCATAAAATGATGTTTGCCGGAGACAATCCACGTTTAACTCTTTCTTTGTTAACTGGATGTTCCTTCAAAACGTTGTGGAATTTCTGCAAAAGCTCGTTGAGGATTTCGGCTGTAAGCTTAGCCTTTCGGCTGTCATCTAATGGTTTTATCTCCAAAACCTTTTCTCCAACTTTTCCGGGATCCGAATCGCTAACAACAGTTGATAGTTTAGGTCCACGGATGACGAGGACTGCACGATGCTGAATGGTGTTTTTAAACAAGAATTCAGCGTCTAAAGGTTTTTCTAGCTTAATTTTTTGGAGGCTTTCAGCCAGTTTAGAAGCGTCCTCATTTGCGATTCTGCCGGCACGTCTATCCAAAACAACAAGGTTTTCATCCACTGTTGCAAAGTTACATCTGAAGGCAACATCGCCAGGTAAAACCTTCACGCTTGAGCCTATGGCTTCGAAAGCTCCTCTTCCAGAATAAACTTTTAATGCGTCGTAGCCGAGCAGTGTGAGCGTGGCGGTGTCGCTTCCCGGGGGGATTCCAGGGGATATGGGGTCCATTATACCGCAGATTCCCGTCTTCGCTATCTGATTCATCGAGGGTTTACGAGCTACTTCCAACGGTGTTTTCCAGCCCAGTTCTTTCAGTGGTCTATCAGCCATTCCATCTCCAATCACAAGAACCGTCTTCAATTCTGATTCACGCCTTTTTGAGTGACATATTCAAGTTTAGGTTGAATATGGTTAAAATACTTGCTATTTGAACAGGCTGAACTGCGAGTGAAAGAAACTTTTAAATATTCCTTTTATACTGTCCGTATGAAGTGGTTGCAATGGGCGATTTCGTTCCACACAGCTGAATTCTTCCTACACTCGTTTGACATTAGGATTGATTTTACATTAGAATTATATGCTTCTAAGAATGAAAAACAAGGGAGAGATGAAAATGTCAGAGATGGGTATCACCGTTAAAAAGTCAGAAAACTTCTCAGAATGGTACACCCAAGTAGTTCTAAAGTCAGAACTGGCCGAT
>DAOUTL010000004.1 GCA_030626685.1 Candidatus Bathyarchaeota archaeon
CAAACTATAAGGTTCGCGCGCTTGTCTTCCGCATTTGATTTAGTGTGTATATGTTAAGCCTCTTCTTCTGCTTCTGTGTCTTCTAGGTCTATTTCAGCTATCCAAAGTTCAGTGCAGTTGGAGCATAGCCCGGTGGCTCCGCATTCTTTGCAGAGAGGCGCTCTGCACATGTCGCAGTAAACTGTTTCGTCTTCTGGGATTTCTTTTCCGCAATCTGTACATTTGACCATCGACTTTCACGTGTCCTACATTGGCACGAACTCTTCATCGGTTCCTTCTGTTGTATCAATTTCTTCGGTCATCCTATCATCCCAGCATTCCCAGCAGAGCCCATCGTAGGCTTCGTACTCCTCTTTGCTTATTTTTCGACCGCAAACCTCGCAATGATATTCTTCTTTTTCCTCGTTATCCGTCATCGTGACCGCCCTCCGCGCGCATGCATGCCTTGCTTTGATTTTTGTGTACAAACTCATACGTTGCATCATGGTCCACGTATGCAGTCCAATATTTCTTTCGAATACAATCTTAATTTTGCTTTGTGAGGTTTTCTGAGTTCTCGGAAGTGAGCTACGTTGTTTCTAATGGGTTCCAGTTCTCTTAGTTTAGATGATATGATGTTTTTGTCAACGAAATGTACTGAGAATATCTGTTTCCAGTTGTCTGACCTCGTTATTATCTTGACGTAATCCGGAAAACTCGCATAGTGAATAGGGTGAAGTTCTTCTTCTTCAAGCCATGGCCAGAGGGCAGCATTCCTGCTTTTCCTCTCTTCAGCTTCTTGGCGAACATCGTTGGGGATCTTCTGTTTCCACCAGTTTTTGGTTGTTGACGATAGTTTTGACACGATAAATTCCCTGAGGGCGCACTCGAGGTCCTTAAGCATGTTGTAAGTTTCACTTTCTGTGTATTTCATCTCCAGTTCTTTGTCAGTGGTCGTATGATAGTCCAAGATCACATCATTTAATACTTCGTCGACGCGTTCAACCAGTCTAATATCTAGTTTCCTTTTCAGTTCCTCTGGAAGACTTTCAACCTGTTTCCTGTTTCCTGCTGGAATGTACACTTTGCGAATACCAGATTCTGCCGCAGCAACGAGCTTTTCTTGAACGCCTCCAACAGGCAAGATCTTTCCCAATAGTGTGATCTCACCAGTCATGGCAATGTCCTTTTTGACTGGGTTCTGCGTTAGGGCAGAGACAAGCGCGACTAAAATTGTTATGCCTGCTGAGGGCCCCTCTTTTGGTATCGCCATTTGAGTGGCAAGAACGGAGATGTCGTAGTCTTTCTTAAAGTCTGGATCGATGCCCAAGCGTTTTGTATTGTGGCTTACATACTCGTAAGCAGCTCTCAACGACTCTCTCATGACTTGCTTCATGGATCCAAGAGGAATTAGTTTACCCCTTCCCTCGTTTACTATGACTTCGAATCTTTGAATCATCCCATATGACTGAGTAATTGTCAGACCGACCGCTTCACCGATTGTTGGTTCTGATGGAAGGACTATAGGTTCGAGGGCTGCCTGTTCAGGCACTTGTACTTGGTACTCGACGGAGGTGTCAAGATCAACATATGTGAAATTAGTGTCCCAATACTCTATGCCCCCCATCTTTCTGAGTTGCTCTCGGACCCTTCGTCTCATTTCAAGGGCGATCTGAAGATATTCTCTCACTTCTTCCTTGGAGAAAGAGCCGTCAGGGTGAATCAGCTTAATGAGGCCTGAAACTGTTTTGCGTATTCCTTTCTTATCCCTTGTGATAATTGACTTGCCCAATTTGAAGTATTGATCTATAGCTGTTGTGTAGCTAACCTTTCTGAGTTCGCGTAGCATCTCCGCGAGGAAATCTACTATAAATCCGTAGTGGTCCCCGAAAAAGCTAGGGTGAATCTTGGGAATCTCCCATCCAGGGAGATATAGGTGAAAGCGATCAAGGAAAGCAGGATCTTGCATCTGTTGCGGAAACGAGATAAATAGATGGGAACTTCTCACGATTTTTTCAATATCGAAGTCTATGTTGCCTACAAATATTAGGGAAGCCATAGCGCTCACTTCTTCCCGGCCTCTAGAGAAGCTCCCGGATTCCATGTAGTCTTTAAGAATCTGGATGGCTCGCGGATTGCTCAGTCTTTCAAGCCCCGCTACTTCGTCGAAAGCTACAGCATCCCATAGACCAACAAGGCCGATGCGACCTCTTCCAACCATGCTCATGAAAAGGCTGGGGACGGTGGTTTCACCGCCTGAAACAAGAATGCAGTAGGGGGAGATTTCTCGGTAAATGTAGCTTTTCCCAGTTCCCCTAGGTCCAAGCTCGATAAAGTTATAGTTATTCTCAACAAGGGGAATTAACCTACAAAGCATGAGCAGCTTTGTCCTATGATCGAAGCTGGTTGGTTCAAGGCCTATTGATCTTATCAGAAGGTCGATCCACTCTTCGCGGGTGAATTCCTTCCTGTTCATCAGTATCTGATCCAGATTTGCTATAGGAAGTTGTATGGGTCGAAGTTGATCGATGACGAAGGGCCGTTGGATCCCGTGATGGAAGATTTCATGGTCATAGGATAAATCAGCGATCGCCCAAATCCCACCGCCCAAGAGTTTCTCATATTTTTGGATTAGAGCCTCACTGATGTTCACGTGAGTTAACTGAAGGTTTACGAGTTCAGCCCAGTACCTGTCTTCGGTTTCGACAAGCCTTGCCTTAACCTTGTCTATGACCTTGAATCTGCCCTGCTCTCTGACCTTCGATTTGACGAGCTCGGTTTGATCAGGGTGAACAAAATTTTCAGAAAGAATACGCTTGACTTCCTTAAGCCCTTGCTGGATTGTCTTAGGGTCGCTTGAAGAGCAGTATTTCCCTAGAAGGTATTCCAGAACATATGTAGGGACATTTAGGTGGCCTTTAAGGGGCCCCACTAGATCCTTCCTTACTACCTTTCCAGGAAATAGAGAGAGGACCTTTCTATCTAGCTTATCCATTTCACCACAACCTTTACGGGAAGCAGGGTTAAAACTTTACGTTCCGGTTCATTCGTTTTGGCACTATATGAACTCATCATATCCCTCCAAAGCAACCGAAACTGATTTTGTATATATAACCTCCTGAGTGTCAGCATCCCTCACCCTCATCTCTACCATTTTCGGGATCTTCTTCTCTAGCCTTAACCACAGTTCCTTTGGCTCCCGTGAAAGTTCGATCTCTTTCTGTTCTCCAATAAGTTCCCCTTTTGACCATAGTTCCAATTTCACTTTTCGAGGTATGGGAAATAGGCGAGTGGGGAGAGGAACAAGTTTTACCCTAAAGATTCGGGTGGTAATGGGTTCAGACAACTCAGCTTTCACATCCACCCGTTCTCCAAGTCCCTTTGGCTCTACCTCCAGTACACCAATGCAGCACTCTTGAAGGCTTACACCTCCGTGAATGTATATTTCCTTCGCTCCTCTCTTTGGCAGATAAGAGATGCCTTGAGGAAAAAGAATTTCGCCATCCGATTCATAACCTATGTTCCGTAAAGGAAGAGTGAAGCATCCTTTCACCTTTGGAGGTCGGCCCACAGCATACCTTCTAGAAACAGTTAATCCTTTGCCTGAGAACCCCTTAACTGTTTCAACCTTGGCCGGTTCAGGGATTATAAGGAACCCGTGATCAGTAGTGATTATTGTCTTTGGGTAGCCTATTAGAGCTGCCTTCTCCACGGCTATTATGACTTTCTTTACTAGAGTATCCAAGTAGTCTAGAAGGTCTCCCGAGATGAAGGTTCCCGCCTTGTCAATCTCTCTATCCATCACTGCGAGGATTCTGGCTTCTTCAACCTCCTTCAGTAGGCTTTGGGGATCTCCTTTCAACTGGTCAAGTTCGAGGAAGGCGATTTCATCCTTGTAGACTTTTTTCAGCAGGTCCTGTCTGTCTTCTTTCGATTTAATTTTCTCTCCATTGAGGACTACGATTAACTCTTCATCTGAAGGTTCCAACCGCATTTCTTCGTCATGAGGAAGAAGAGAAGTCATACAGACTTCGGTTATGGACGGCAGAGAAGAGAGCATGGCTGTGTGTTTGACTTTGTATCCTTTCTTCTTTAGCATCTCAGATAGTCGTTTCTGAAGTTCAAATCTCAAAGCATCTAGGAAGAATATGCAGAGTTTACGATGAGGCTTGACATATTCTTTCCAGAACGAAGTCTGTGAAAAGATGCTTGGAAGAGGCCACTTACCTAAGGTAGCTACTTCTTTAGTGAACGCATTGTTCGCTTCTTCTAGCCATTCTTGATACTTTTGTGCGACAGGTTCTATAAACGCAGACCTTACAGAGTACCTTACCTCCTTTTCCAAGGAGGCCAGCTCCCTATAAATTTGGTCGAGTCTCCACCACTGGTTGAAGTAAGCCTCCGTGAAGGCTACCTTACCACGCGCTAACTTTGCCAATGAATCCTCGATGCCTTTTAAAACGTCTGCGGCCTTTCTCAGCACCCTCCACTCTTTAATTTTTCCTTCACGTGTCCAGACCTTGTTTTCCCTTACCTTCGCAATGTTCTCTATAAACTCGGTATTTTCTAGGATCCCTTTTACGCCTCTGGCGGCGACTCTCGCTTCGATCTCCTCGAGGAGAACATCATCAACAGCTTTGAAACTTTCCACCTTCGCGATTTCTCTTACTCCGTATATTTTCTCTTTAATGTTGTATTCTGACTCTACCTTTTTGGACCATTGAATGAAGCTTTCCACAAGGGTCGCGTTTGCAGCCCATTCATGAACTGCGTCGCTCCAGAACTTTCTAAACTTTTTCTCTGCGAGAACAGCCTCAAGTCCTTTCTCTTCTATGCCCTCCGAATTGAATATGAACTCGGATAGTAGAAGGGTTGCAGCTACCCGTTTCGCGTCCAGTTCATTCATAAGAGGCAAGCCGTTTCTATGAAGTAATTTGAGAAAGATTTGTTTCAGACCTGATTTTTCAAATCTCTTTTTGACGTCCTCTGGGTATGCTAGGAACGTTAGTACAGCCCTCTGGACATCAAACCTTGAAGACTGATCTAGAAGGGCTGCGACCAAGCCCTCCTCTAACTTCTCCTCGCTTAATGGGGGTTCAACCCGGTCTAGAACCTCATCCCATTTGCTTGCGAGACGTCGACAGTTAGCTGGAGTGAGCACTGTGGCCAGCTCCGGTTTAGCCCTTGATCCGAAAACCTCATGGAGGAGCTTGGGTAGACTCATTTCTATCTTTTCTCCGAAGAGTTCATAGTCCCTGAGCCAACTTGGCTTGAGGGGTTTTCGGGGTATGTAGATGAGGCGCTTTTTCTCCAGGTCTCCTTCTTTCTCTATCTCTGCTCTTATTTGGAGGTAGCTGCCTTCGTATTTGATGATGTCAATGTCTTTTGGGACGGCCTGATCTATTACTGGTTCTATGGTGCCTCCCGCATCGTACCACACCAACATGCTGTTCTCGGAGAATTTCTTTTCTAATATGCTTCTGATGGCTTCTTTCAGGCTTTGGCTTGTCATCTACTTCACCCTATCTGCCGCTCGATGGAGTAGTCCCGCTTCTTTGAGGGGTTCGATGTTGACGCGAACTCCGTAGTCTAGAACAGGGTTCCATCCGTTATCCCTAACCTCCGCGATCTTCCTTTCCAGCCAGCTAGCATCTTCATCCAGCTCAGCAGGCTTGTCTCTAGGATTGGATACTTCAGCGAGTTTGGCGTCGAAGGCCTGAAGCTCGTTGAATTCATCAAGAGCTTCTTCGTATTCTCTTTGGATGTGTCTTTCCTGTCTTTTATCTGCTGATTTCCTTGCAGCTTGGAGTTCTCTTCTCAGCCTTTCGGCCTTCCATCTCGCTCCGTCGAGGATTCCCTTCAAGTATTCGTGTTTAACTCTGATCTTTGGGATAGTGTCTTTGTCTAATTTCTGGTAGTTTATAAGACAATTGAAAGCACCTAAAAATGCTCTCTGAGAGCTGAAGTTTCGAGAAGTCATATGCCAATAAATGGGCCTATTTCGGTAAATTGTTACATGGAAATCAAAATAGTCTTCAAGGATCCATTCTTCTAGGGATTTACCAAGAATAGATGATAATTCTATTTCAATCTGGTTTACATTCTTTTCGCCGAAATCGTCCTTCAAGCATTCATGTATTCTATTATATAGGCTATTTGATGAACCTTGACCTAATGGGACTATTCCATCAGTGTCGGAATCTACTATCCTTTTAATGTAAAATGAAATGAGCCTTTTTACATGGTTCTCCAATTCCACTTCTTCTATTAATTTTATGGTTGATTCAACATCCACATTTCCTATTTGTTGAAGCTCTAGCTCGTATTCGATTAATCTTCTTTCCGCATTTGAAATATCATATAGAGCATAAACTTCGTTGTCTATCTCCTTTAAAATTTCCCCCAATCTAGCATTGAGGAATTCTTGTCGTTTTTTACAAAGGTTTCCTAGTTGGTAAAGAGAATTGTTAGGAATATTGTCCATGTTACGCACCTGAACCAAAGAGGGCCAGTTACTCGGCTCAAATTCCTGTGTAAATGGATGGCCAGTTTTGGGCTTCTCATTTAGATTGAATTTCTTTACCTGTAGAATCCAAGGTTTGATAAATAATGTAGATACTTCGTCTCCTGTTGACCACTCTTTCAGAATTTCGTGAGCCTCCTTGGCTAATGAACCAAGTTTATTGACTCTGCCGCCGTTCTTTCTTGTTTGGAAGGCAATGGGTAAACTCGCAGTATTAGCTGTTCCCTGCTTATTTTCAGAAGCTATTAATCTAGACGCAGCAAAAATCAACTTTGAACAACAAATTGCCAGTATTGGCCAAACTTTTTTCGACTCAACAATCACTCCCTGTGCACCGACCCCAAATATGCAACCTTGTGGTAAGATTCTGAAAGGCCACCTTTTTATGGTCCATAAAGTTGGCAATTGAGTTCTCTGTAAATTCGCACTCCATGTTAAACCTCCTTTGAAATAGAATGAAAAATTTCGAACAACGCTTCCTGGAAAATTAAAGATTATTTCTCCGTCATTTTTCCAGTTAACAACTTTTTGGAGGTCGGCGAAGAAATAAAATAGATAGAATTCATCTACAAAGGGAACCCATTTTTTACCTTTGAGCGTCTCCTTTTGAACCATTGCAATCTCATCTGGTTTTACTTCCCACCAAAAACGAGTGAATTGACTATTATCCCCCGTGGCTAATCCTTGTTTAACATCTGCAATCTTTTGTGATTTTTTCCTCTTAATTAGATCTCGATCTAAAGGCGGATGGTTTTCAAATAGATCGCGTAAGAAACTTGGGGCCCAATAACTATAAGGTGTTCCAGGTATTTTCTTCAGTTCAGCTAAAGTTGTAGCGTAGCAGTTCTGATTTGTGTCCAAATTTGGAATTGCTTGTTCAAATTCTAATTTCTTCTCATCCCACTTGAAATTGGTTAATCTAATAAAATGTATTTTCTCTTGCCTAGCTAATCTGGATTCATCTCTGGATATACGTCTAAAAGTTAGTGCCACATATCGTGCATGTGCTTCTTCTATTGTATAGAATCCTAAATCTAAAACAATTTCTGGGGGGGCATTATCTGGTAGGAGTTTCTCTCGTAACCATTGAAATGATTTTGTAATAAGTAGAGATCTTCCAGTCAAAGCTGCAATGAATCCGCCGTATTTGCATAGGTCAACGGCTTGTTGTAAGAACGCGGAATAGTAATCACTCTTAGTTTTTGGATATTGATTGTTAAGATATTCCTTGGTTTTTGATGGCACTCTCCCATGAGGAGGATTCATCATTATAACATCATATTTCTGGCTAAGTAGAGAGAGTAAACCTATAGATTTCTCCGCCTCGCCGGCGAAGAGCATCGTCCCCATGTCCTTCTTCTCCATACCTTCCTTTTCGAACTCCAGCAGAGACCCGAGCATTTCTTCTAAGGTCACAGCAGGTGTGACCAATGCACCCCTTTCTAATTCCTCAATTGAAAGCTTAGATTGCCCTCCAACACCTCCCTTCTTAGAAAACGAACTCTGACCAATAATCTTAGGATGAAACTTAGTCTGTACTCCTTTCCTTCTCTCCTCAAGCAACCTCTCGAAAGGCGCCCTAACCTTTAGAAGGCTCCCAACATCGTAGGTATACTCGAACTCTGCAAAGAGCTTAGCGAATATCCTCTGCAGATCAACATCGTGCTCAAGACGTGAGATAAACTTCTTCTGCAGGTCTCCATCCGTTATTCTAACGTCAGCGCAGACAAGATTCATTCGTTCAATCTTTATGTCTCGATTATACTCCTTAGTCTTTAAATACAGGCTAAGAGCAGCCAACTGAACAGCCCTCAAATCAACATCAATACCGTACAAGTTGTTCTCCAAGATGAGCCTAGGAATCTCAGCTCGAGGCGTTTCAGGCTCATCCTCCAAATACATCCTATAAAGGACATTGAAAGCATAAACTAGAAAGTGACCGCTCCCACAGGCCGGGTCAAGAACCTTAATCTCTCTAACGCTCTTCACCTCCCTCGAAGGAGGATTCTGCTTCAGAGGAATAAGATAGGAACAGTACTCATCAACGGTTTCACCTTGAGGGTTCCTCAGCCTCTCTTCGCTAGGTGCTTCACCCTCTCCAGGCTTCGGCATCCTTCCCTTCATCTCAAGCCAGAGGCGACCTAAGGTGTTATCGACTAGCGCTCGAACAAGCCAACGAGGCGTGTAGAACTGACTGATAACGGGCACATCGTCGGGCCTCGGCTTCCGCCTCTTCTTCCGGAACTCTAATCTTGTCTCAGAATTGTAATACTGATAAATCCATCCTATAATAGCCTCTTCACGCCAATCCTCCTCAGGCACCTCCTCCCCAAATAGGCTTATCAGTTTATCTAAGGTTCGCGGGCTCGGAAATAGGAGACTGTACTCATCGTTGACATCAAAAAGAACCTTGATCTCCTGCGAAACCTCGTTGAAAGCCTCAAGAAGACTCCTCCTAGTAACCTCAGCACGGTCGCTCAAGCCCTCCCTCTCAGAAAGCTCGTACTCTCTTCTGCTCATGCTGGCGTACTGATCCCGTCTAATCACTGTCTCAGGCTTAATTAACTCCCGAACCTCCATGGCTCTCAGAGCGGCAAGGCGATTCAGATACGTGAAACCCACATGCCGAACATAACGGTCATAAGCCTCACTGCGCCTGACCTTTCTAACCTGCTCCTTCTGAATGGCAACGAGAATCTTGTCCCTCAGCTCCTTATCCTCACGACGGAGATGGACTAACCTTCCAGCGGGAACAGTCTTCCCGCTCTCCTCTATCCCTAGACGTTTAAGCTGGGTCCTAATGTCTTCCTCAAGAAGCTGCCTTGCTTGGGTGACAACCCTTCTGAGCCTAGACCTAGCCTCTTTATCCACTTTCCGTCTCGCCTTCCACTTTCAGCTTAACCTTCTTTCCCTGGGCAATCCAATACTTGACAAACTCCGACACCTCTTCCAAAGCGCCACTCAGCTCCCTTCTATCCCCTATCCGTTTGGTGCTGGAGATTCTTCTTTTGTACACGGGCTTTTCTCGCTCTGCAAGAAGAGTTATCAGCCTTTCCTTTTCCTTACCTTGACGATTTTGAACAAGCGTTTCATCGCTCTGGATAGTAGACAATGCCCGCCTACAAACATTGCACAAGAACGCTGTCTCATCGTAGTCCCCTTCTTCTCCTGCCGTGCAACCAAAGGATTCCAGAGAGCTAACGCCCCTCTTAACCTCCGATGGATCGATCTGTTTCTTTTTAGCCCACCGCTTTAGACCAGCCACAGCCTCACCAGTAGTGGATTGGCACCTCTTGTGGGCATCTAAATACTCCTTCTTATGCCTCTCCTTGAGTTCTCGGAATCTGTCGTAGATTGTATCCCATTCTATCAGCAGGCTTTTGCCTCGGAGTTTTTCCCTAAAAACAGCTGCTTCATCTTCAATCGAGGGGTCAAGGTTAACAACGTTGCTTAACGCTGCTTCAGCAAACTTTCTCATCGTAAGATATAAATTCAGTCTGTTGCCTTCAACGAACTCCACGAGACTTTGCAGCAACGGAGCATGATTCTCTATGGGCTCGAGGACTTCCGGATCTAAAAGGGCTTTGACTCTATGAGAGGGAGAAGGTTGATCCAAGAGCTTCTGAAGGGCTCCTTCAAGCAAACTGACTTCATCAGTATACGGCAGCCTATGGTAACCGTCTGTTCTAGTCAAATCCCGAATAGTTTTAAGCCTCTCCTGCGCCTCGTTTTCTATAGTTTTAGAGATCTGCTCCGTTGTGACTCCGGCATCCACACCAAACTTATCGGAGACGAACTCCCTAACGCTAACCTTCTCCTCCCGAGTGGGCGCAACTCCGACGCTGAATATGGCTTTTCTGAAGTTCCGTCCTACCACAAAAGAGCTGTTCAAGGCGGGATCTGCCTGAACGCTTCCGTTTTTGAACAACGCCGCTAGAGCTGTACGCACCACCCTCTCGGCCCATCCGTAAGGTGGGCTACCGAAGTATTCAGCGATCTCGCCCCCGGTAACCTCACCCCGCTTCTTGACTTCAGTTAAAATGGCGTGAGCTACTGGTCCATCGGTAACTATGCTGCGTTGCTGTGGGTCAACAAGTTTAAGGTCCCTATATACGGGGGGCAGGTGTCCACCACGCCATCTCAGGATAGCACCTATGATCTCGTCCTTCGGGATATTGACCGCTCCCTCATCGAAGCGGGTAAATTTCTCCTCTGTAAGCTGGGCCATCCATCTCTGAAAGATGTCGGTTATTGATTCTTGGCCGCTCAATTCTTCTCGGGTTCCATGGAAAAGCACTGTTCCCGCCTTCAGAGCGGATTCCAAAAGTTGTGGAAGCTCTTCCTTTATGTTCACCACTTCTGTACGAGATGATTCAAGCTCTC
Source organism: Candidatus Bathyarchaeota archaeon (assembly GCA_030626685.1). Lineage (GTDB taxonomy): Archaea > Thermoproteota > Bathyarchaeia > Bathyarchaeales > Bathycorpusculaceae > DAOUTL01. The sequence goes on from DAOUTL010000004.1 coordinate 10,886, forward strand.
CTAACTCCTGAGGCGTTCTCGCCCTCTTAGTCCAATCACTCAGTACCCTTTCGATGGCAATGACCCTTCCAATTCTCTCTGAGAAAACTTCGTCAACTTTGCTCACCCAATAGACAACATCCTCTTTTCCCAAGCTTTCATAGTACACATCCTCAACGGGACTCTCCCTTAGTGAAGCCCAGAAGGGTGAATATACCCGAAGTTTTAGATACCCGCCTCTTCTGGGGGATATTTCCTGGTCATCAACGAACAGTTGGACATCAAAGATTCTCAGCTTCTTATGGTTGTATTTCTTCAAGTTCTTTAGGACATCTGAAGCGGCCTCCACTGCCCTGTTCTCGACCTCACTTCTGCGAATCAACTGTAACGCGTCATTAACCTTCTCCTCGAAGGTCCTTTCGATCTCAGAAAGGAAGCGATACTTACCCTCTTCTTCTCTAACCCACCTATGTTTTATCAGTAGGTCAAGACTCTTTTCGACCTTCCCACGGTGCTCCGAAGGGTCTACCCCTAAGCCAGGATACAGAACAGCTGAGATATTGGTTAGCGACGAAGGAATCCAATCCTCAATTTGTTGCAAAAGAAAGAGAGCCTTGGCAACAGAAGAGACTTCTAGATCTTCCACCTTCCCGAGTTTGGCTATCCTCTCGGTTATAAGCGAATTCTCATCAGCAGAGACGATTTTAAGAACGGAGTCTATGGCATCATAGAGCGAGTCAAAAGTTCCTAAAGCACCTACTTGCGCATCCCTCTGGATAAGCTCCAAGAGAATGCTCTGAACAACGGAGAGCACCGCCCGCTCTCTTCCAGCTAACTTCGTCTCCTGTCCCATTCTTCTCCCTTTAGCCCTCAACCGGGCGAAGATATCTATCATTACAGGTATGTGATATGGAAGTAGTGGATAGGATTTGGAGAATGACTCAAAGTCAAGCCTAGAGAAAAGCCCTTCATCATGAGCCGGATTCTGGATCGCAGTTGCTAGAGCAAGTTGACCTCCATTGTAATCGTACAGTTTTTTCAGTTCTTCAAATGCGGAGGATGTTCTATCTTTCGCCAGCAGTCTCCGATCAACTACCGTAGGTATGTTCTCCGGAGCTAAAGAGTATTTTAGGGGAAATCTGTCTTGTAACCAGCCAATCTGATCACGCCTAGCTCCGATCTCAGGGGCGACATGTTCCAACGCCTCTTGTGCTGTGGCTACAAGCCAAACTTTTCCATTACCAATTCTTTCTAGGTCTTCTGCAAGACTGTCCAGTTCTGTTAATCCACTCGCTCCAGTGCTTCGAAGGTAAAGGCCTACCTCATCAAGAATCAGGACAACGCGACCTTGCTCTTTATCAAGGTTTATCGCTTCCTGTGTTAATCGTTGTGCAAGCCGCTCTGTCCCTAATATCAACTCTGTTCGTTGATCTTCAACAGCTTGTTGAGCTATGGTTAAATTGGGATAAGTCTCTGGTTTAACAACCGTGAGGGCTTTGACGAGGGCCGGTCTCATCATAACCTCCTTCTCTCTGATTTCTTTCCAAGTCTTTCCTGTCTCATCTTTAACGGCCTTAACGAACTCTCCCCAAACACCCTCTTCTTTAAGCGTGCGTTCAACTTCTGCTACCCAAAGAACCTCGGAGAACCCCAAATCTCGGAGAAGAGACCTATACACATAGCGAGATAGGTCTTCATCCCTAGCCCTGTCGAATTTTAACATGTTGTAGAAGAAGGCTTTGGTCTTCAACTCTTTGGAGAGAATCCCTGTTCCCTTGAGCCCATGCTTCTGGTTGAAGTAGTTCGCTACTTTGACTTTACTACCATCTTCAAATGTTACTTCTCGATTAGTCAGAACGTACCCGAGCATCTTAGCGAGATGACTTTTTCCAGAACCGAAGAACCCAGATATCCATGTGCAGACATCGGATACACGACCCATACGAGTCTCCAAGAATTGATCTATAAAATCTTGAAGCAACCCACGGATCTGATCGGTTACTACATACTCCTCAACCTCAGTGCGTACCACTTGCTCCTCATGTTGGTCAACCATCACAACACGTGAGATTCGTCTTGTCGGTTTTTTCTCAAATATTTCAATCATCTTCATCTTAGATCAACTACCTCAGCTCTATAATAGTCAATGATTCCTTTACTTCTCTCGTTAAGCGGATACCCAGCTCCTATGTTAGAGGGATATGGCACTACTAAGGTGCAATGAACACTTCCATCTATGGATAGAAAAATATGTGAAAGGTGTACAAAAGGCCACAATGCCCCGTACCTCAAAAGAACAGCACAGTGACCTACATCCCTATCTTTCAATCGTTCCTTTAGCGCCTCAACCAATTCCCTCGAAAGTACCCGTCTTAAATCCCTCTCCAATTCTTCTCTCATTTCTTCCTCTTTTTGAGCTATCTCAGCAGAAAGCAGCCCAGAGTCAGACAATATCTCTAGCATTAAATCGGATAGCTTGATTGTTTCAGCAGAGAACCCTTTGTTTCTTAGACGAAGCACCATATGCGAAAAACTCTCCAAGATCTCAAGCTCATCTCTCGGATGATATAGACATACATAATAAGGAACCTCCATCAATGGACTCCTTCCCTCAAGGGTTTCCACAACTCTCTCTTCTAATCTCTGAAACTTTTCTCTATTCAACGGCACCTATCCATTCCTCCAAAGAACTGAATTTAGGTATAAGTTCATAAATTGCCCCTATACTCCTATATTCAAGCCATCCTCTAACCTGGCATTCAGATAGTTTTTCCTCAATCTCTTCATACGTTAAGAAATAACGTTTCCATAAATGACTGTCAAAGATTTCAGAAGGAGAAAACCCCTCATCAACTAGACCATAAAGAAAAAAGGCAAATGTTTCAGGCCTAATAATGAATTTTCTCATAAGAACGCTTGGATGCTTCTCCATAAGACCTGTAGATCGAAGAAACGCATAGAAATCACGACGCCACTTTTCTTTAGTGTTGTCTGCCCACTCCGTTAGTTCAGGATGATCCTCAGCTTCCTTGGAAAAAAAATCTTCAAACATAGTCTTAGTCAACCGAAAGCTGTTAAATTCTCTAAGGTTGGGTCCGACTAAATTAACCACCAATCTATCCACGAGAGGATGCGTCTCACAAATGTACTGGTAGAGAGTCTGAATCCGGGCTTGATTTGAATTAATCGCATACAGAAATTTCGAAAGAATCTCTCCTTCAGGTAAAGGCGAATGGTCTTCAAAATATCGTCTTCTCATATACCGTAACAACACTCCAATCCATCTCGAACTCTTCTTCTTAAGAAAATTCTCTACATATGCAGCTCTAGCGACTTCACTCCAACTCCCTCTCTCATTCAACTCTTGAAACAACATTAATGCCTCATCATAGGCTGCACCAACATGTTTGAAACTAACAGTATACCTTGACATAAGCCAAATCAACCTTCTTTAAAGGATACTTTACTCATTTCAATTCTCTCCAGAAAAGGTGAATCCTCCCCGAATTCTTATAAAACATGTCCTCCTTCGTCAGAGCCAAATGCATCAGAGCTCTCAAAGCCGTCTTATGAGATATCTCAAGCTTCTTCGCAACCTCGTTAGGAGTCACTGGCTCACGTGATAATATTTGATAAACAGATTCTTCAAACTTGCTGCCCATCTAGGAATCTCCAAAATTAATAAATGGGACCAAATATAAAACTTTTAAGACTTTTACTATCAAAAATCAGTTGAAAAGACATGTCAGAAGGAATCAAAAGGCGAATCGGGCAATTCATCCATGAAGGAGAAGGTCTAGCCAACGAAGTGAATGCTTTCAGCAAACGAAGAAAAGGCGTTGGAGAAGAACTTGCCAGAGATCTTTGGAGCACGGTGGCAGGCGAAGTTGCAGACTACATAACCGAAATACCCAGAACAAGAAGCCTAGTGCGAAAGTATTCCAAGAAGTACCTTGCCGCCCAACGTCAAGAACAGCTAAAAAGCATAGAGAAAGCCTTTCTGACCAAATGTGATGCATGGCTCGAAAGCATCAAAAACTTTCTTTGGACCATCTCCATGAAGAGAGCAAACCTAACCGCTCAAGGTAACAGCCATTTACTCGTAAAGAAGCTTGACAGGGTATACGGTTACGCGAAACCGGAAACTAGGATAAGACACACCATCTCTACCCTCAGAAGGATCATGACTTATCCTCTTATTTACAACACCGAGATTCCTCACATCTTGCAAAATGAAAGACTAAGACGCTTGGAGGAACCCTACAAGATCTTACAGAAACTGGAGACAAAACTAAGAAAATGCATCCAAACCCAACTTAAGACCATATCCACTAACTGGTGGAAAGAAAGGGTACCAAAAGATGTCCAAGAAAAAGCAGAACATAGAAAGACCAAGAACGAAAAACAATGGCCATGGTACACCAGCAAAGACCTTCCACTCATCTTCTACGTTGACTTCACCGACTACGTCAAAATAATTACAAGAAGAGACAACTGGAAGCAAGCATTCAAAGAAATATTCAAGGACAGAGAGGCTATTTCCGTCAAACTAAAAGAACTTGAACCTATAAGAAACTCAATCGCCCACTTTAGAGAACTAAGCCGCCAAGAATTAGACAAGTTAAAACTGCTTTCTGGGGAAATAATTTCTTGCATTTCAACCTAGCGTAGATACCGTTTTAGTGTACACGTTTCTTCCACCACACTGTTTGCTTGTGCTCGTGTGCATTTTTTTCACGCGCACACACAAAGAAACAGCTTTTTATATTTGGTCACTTTTCCGCGCGCACTCTTACTCTCAGGGTCCCTACCGGCAACGGATATCCACTGAAAAGGAACTAAACACGAATGCCAAAATTAGAGCAAACTCTGTAGTGTTGCAACCAAAGCAACCCTGATCATTTGCAACATTCTGATTACATGTTAAACGCAATCAACATCATACAATGTTTAATGATTAAAAGCCGCTAAAATCACGGAAAAAAATGAGGTGCACGTGTATTACTGAGATTGGGCTCCTGCGTATGGAACCTCGTAGTAGTAGTCTATGGCTACTACTTTTCACCTACCCCCTTCTCCCTATATTTTTTACGAAGGACATAGCGGGATTTGAACCCGCAGAGACACAGTTGTCGTCGTCCAACGGAAAATTCAAAAAACGGCGACAATTTCCATCCCCTGAAGCTTTCTGTCTTGGCTTTAGAAGTAGTAGTCCCCCTATGGCCCTCAAAGGCTACTACTTCCGGAATCGTTGCAAAAGGCTTGGCTTGCGTGTTGTTGTTCGCGCTCCAGGTTTTATCTGAACAACAACATCTGAAATAAGCTTGAAACACGGTTGTTTCGTGAAACAGAGCGCAAACATGGCTTTACAAGTTGTTGTTCGCTCTGCTAAACGTGATATTACTCTAACGTTAAAGTATCTCAAATCAACAAGCTACCAGATTTCAACTCTACCTTACTGTGATTTTAACTAACCTACATGTTTAACAGTTATCTTTCTAGCCTTGCGAGTTACCTCTGGGACAACTAGATCAAGCTGAAATGCAGTCCTTAAGCGAGACAAAGCTCAGAAATCTGGCTTTTCAAGTTGTCGTCGTCGGTTTTTCTGTGGGGAAAAAGACGACAACTCGAAGCATGCTTGTCTTAACTCAGCTTAGAAGTTGTTGTTCAAAACCGTGGGGAAAGACAACAACTTCTCTATCGTTACCCAAATACTAGAGAGAATCGTGTGGATTGATAGAATGTTAAGCTATTTCAAGCAGAGGTCAACAGCAATAGCTAACGCCAAAACGTAACCGCTAGAGGGTTTTCTGTAGTTGTACTCTCGAAGATCCTTGATAAGAGTACCATACCTGCTAGAGATCAGCAGTTTATGTTGTTCAAGAACGCTGCGCAAGTTCAGCAACAAATTACGCTTAGCATCTTCCCTCAAAGAATCGTATCCTATAATGTGGTTTTTCTTCGCCTTTAACTGCTTGGACAAACCCTTAACCCACGCTTTATCTAGTTTGCCTTTACGAGTTTCAACGTGGACAACGCGGATAGAGGTGTCTGTCTCCTTGCGAACCGCAACGCAAACACTATGAGGTTCCTCGATTACATCATACACGTTGGGCTGTCCAACACGATGAAGCGGTTGCATATGCGTGTAATAACCCACATAACCAACAACAACAGGTGAGCAATAGGCTCCCACAAATACTGGTCCGAAACTGAAAATCTCCTTACTCAAATCGGCTGTCATGGCGTCGTAGATAAGCTTCAAATCAAAGAAACGCGAAAATATGGTCTCCTTAAGGTTTAACTCCTCTCGTGCTTCATCTGTCCATGCGAAAACGTAACTGTCAGGATCTTCATGCGGTTTCCCTATTTCTGGAACTAGATACGGGCAATGTTCAAGACATAGCTTCGCATTTTTCACATTATCGTTTTCAGCCCAGCCAGATGGCTCACGCCTAATCCACGCTGCCAACTCCAACAACTCTCTTTTCGGCGGGAACTCCTCAAGCGCTATTTGGTCTGGGGACGAAACAAGTAGCGCGTCAGCCAGTGTTCGCCTTTGAAGCTTTATGGAGAGGGGCTTTCCTTCCTCAATTGACCTTTTCAACTCTTCTTCTTGAGCAAGATGTCTATATTGCTTGGGAACAGAGTAAATTATGGAATCTACTTCCCGATCATAATCTTTTTCTAGCAAGCCATGTTTAATTAGGTGTTTCCTATGCTTGTAAAGGGTCTTCTTCGTCATCTTCTTTGTGTCAACGAATTTCTTCATATAGTCAATATCTCGAACCTTCTCTCTCTCGATCGTGAATATGAGGATTGCTCCAGCTCTCCAATCGAGTTCAAAGTCCTCACTCAAGTTCGTTCACCTTTCCTTACTGGGTGCCTTGAGACCGGTTAGATTACTCCATAGGGGCACTTGAAATCCTGATTTTTACCCCATAGAGTAGCTTGAAAGCTCAAGACCTACGCCATTGGAATTTTAGACAAACGGTGTTTAATTAAGTTTAACGTGATGACGATGAAGATGATTGGAGTGAGGATGCCCAGCGAGATCATAGTCCTCCTCAAAAAGGTATGTAAGGCTAGAGGCGAAGACCTAAGCGACTTCGTCAGGCGGGCAATATACAAGGAGCTCGCCGACCTCAGTTTCCTCCCCAAAGAACAGAAGAAGGCTCTGGGGCTAACACGAGATTGCCTCAAAGGTGTCTAGGAGGGAAAACGATGAGTGAAGAGAAGATTTTGAAAGCCATAGTCAGTATCGCCGATTGCTTTGAAAACTTGGGAAACTTAGGTGCAGAATTGAAAGCGTTGGTTGGTGAAATAACAGAAACGGGTACAGTGGAGCATGTAACTGACAAAACTGGTGGTTTGCTGGCACGCATAGTTGAAAGCGACATGGGCGAGATCACAATTTTGCCGGTGGAATCGTTAGGGATCAAAGTCGCGGATCCAGCGGTTGAACGTTTCTTCATTCCTAGGATTCTCGAAGAGCTGAGAGAAAAACATGGCGTCAACTACAAAATAGAAACGCAACAGGACCTATTGAGAGCCATAAAAATCAAGGGACTAACCGAGGAGCAACTTGAAGAGCTGAAAAGCCCGCTGGCTTGGACCCTTGAGAAAGCGTCTAAACGAAAAAAGATGCATGCACCGCAACGGACAAGCTAGGTA
>DAOUTL010000200.1 GCA_030626685.1 Candidatus Bathyarchaeota archaeon
TGAATATGTTACCGGCGAATACACTGACGGAGGCAAAATCTTCAGAAGAAGGAAACAGAGATACTAAGCTAAAAGCGAGAATAAATAGGAAAAGGTTTTTAGTTTAGTTGTGATATGAAAGTCTGCAAGTGGTTTAGAAACTGAGGTAGATGTTATGTCCTTGTTTGCAGCACCAGGTGCATATGACCGTGCAATAACGGTTTTCTCACCGGACGGAAGGCTTTTTCAAGTTGAATACGCAATGGAATTGGTTAATCGTGGAGCAACAATTTTAGGAATAAAATGTCGTGAAGGAGTTGTTTTAGGAGCAGAGGAGACTGTTGATCCTCTTGAGGAGGCGAGATCCTCTTGGAAAATTTTCAAAATTGACGATCACATAGGGGTAGCCATAGTGGGTTTAAGCTCAGATGCACGCATCCTCATAGACCAAGCACGGATACATGCTCAAAGTAATAAATTGACCTATGATGAGCCAATAGACGTGGAAGTAGTTACTAAAAGAATATGCGACATTAAACAGCTTTACACGCAACACGCAGGCGTAAGACCGTTCGGGGTATCAATGATTTTTGGTGGAGTAGATAAAATTGGGGGCCACGTGTTTGGAACCCATCCAAGTGGAACATACAGGGGCTATAAAGCTAGGACAGAAGGTGCTGGAAGGGAAACAGCATTCAACGTATTAAAGGAAGAACACCGCGAAGAAATGAGACTTGAGGAAGCCACAAAACTTGCGGTAAAATGTTTAACAAAAGCCCTAGAAGAGAGACAGCTGCCGCCTAGGATAAAGATAGCAGTTATCCCTTCAGCAACCAAAAAATTGGAAATGCTCAGCGACGACAAAATTGAAGGTTTCATGAAAGAGTTAGGCGTAGGCAAGTGAAATAGGGATGGGTGAAAAATACACTATTGCACGTTTCACAAAAGACAATGAGCACTTCGAAGTTCTTGTAAAACCCGAAAAGGCATTAAACTATCGCATGGGGAAAACAACAGCAATAACCGGGGTCTTGGCTGCTGAAACTATATTTTCAGATGCAAACAAAGGCACAAAAGTCTCAGAAGAAACCCTACGCAAAGCCTTCGGAACAACAGAACCGCTCAAGGTAGCGGAAATAATCCTGAAAAGAGGAACAATACAGCTGACAACGGAGCAACGTAGGAAAATGATTGAGGACAAGAGAAAGCAGATAATAGCTCTCATATCACGACAGTGCGTCGACCCTCGAACAAACCTTCCCCATCCGCCATTACGCGTAGAACAAGCCATGGAACAAATCCACTATTCAGTAGACCCTTTTAGACCCGTGGAGGAACAAGCAAAAGAAATAATCAAACTTTTACGACGAGTTCTACCATTAAAAATGGAAAAGGTTTCCGTTGGCGTCCACATACCAGCAGAGTACTCAGCCAAAGCCTACGGAACAATTAAGGGATTCGGAACAATAAAACGTGAAGAATGGCGTGCAGACGGCTCATGGTACGGAGTTTTAGAGATGCCAGCAGGCATGTACGGTCCATTCCTAGAAAAAATTGGAGAGATAACCAAGGGAAGCGCAGAAGCGAAAACACTCTCCTAAAATGGTTTATTATGCTATTGGATGTGTGAATTATGCCAACATTTTTTGAAAGAAGACAAGTTGTAGCACCTGGAGATTTGATCGCGGAAGGCGAATACATAGCCGGTGAAAACGCGTATGGAGAAGACAACAAGATTTATGCTTCAAGACTGGGGCTTGTGGAATACGAAGATAAAAGGGTAAACGTTGTTGCATTAAGAGCTTTTTACATACCAAAAGTGGGAGACAGTGTCATAGGAACCGTTGTGGAAGTTGGTTTCAACGGGTGGACGGTGGACATAAACGCGCCGTATTTGGCCCTTTTAAGGGCGTCAGATGTCTTGGGCAGACCGTTTAGACCACAGAGAGATGACCTGTCAGAAGTTCTCGATGTAGGAGACTTGGTAATAGCAAAGATAGTTGCCTATGATAGAGCACATAACCCGCAACTAACAGTTGGTGAACCTGGACTAGGAAAAATAA
>DAOUTL010000067.1 GCA_030626685.1 Candidatus Bathyarchaeota archaeon
ACATCTGGCGATGTCGTGATCAAGTGTTCCGCAAGTTGTAACTATAACATCTACAAGTTTTCTTTTCACAAGTTCTTTTAGGGCTCCTCTTGTTCCAGTGGCTACAATGTTCGCTGGGAAGGAGAGAAACTTTACGCAATCAGCATCTTTGGTCATGTTCTCTAAAATTCTTGCACCTAGAGCTAGCTTTCCAGCAGTGAAACCCCAAGCTTTTTCCATCTGCAAAACAAGCTCGTCAACGGACATGCTCTCAAAAAAACTGTAATCTTCAACCACATCGTTTAACATGCAATTTTCCCTCTTCAGCCATGTTAAATTTACTGAGGAAAACACCCGACTGCTTCAAAAGCTTAAACATGCCTTAACCTTATTAATCTATTCCCTAAAACTATTAATCATAGAAACGGCAAGTCTGAGGAACTAACACTCAAAAAGGTATAAGTCCACACGTCTTGAATATGGATGTTGCCTCACCTTTACAACGCATAGACACGATTCAAGCTCACAGGCTTGTCTGTTTTTATATTTTGCTCTTTAAATCCAGCGAAGTATTTTATATGCAATTAATGATTATCATGTGATTTCAAATGAAGCAACAATGCAAAATAATAGATACCTTTCCAAGCTTCTTAACCCACTGGAGTAGTGCATGCTCTCGCAGTTTACATGAACAAATCGAACTTTGGCTGACCTCCTACATGAAGAAGTATCCGGAACTGTTGCAAAAACAAGTGCAATGTTATGAAGATGAAAACATAGATTGGCGGAAAGTAGCCAGAAAAATCTTCCCAACATTCCCACTCCGTTTTCCTTTAATGCAAAAGGCAAGAGAGAACATTAAAACTATTTGCAATTCCATCTGCATGAAAGCATCGCAGAGATTAGAACTCAACTTCAACATAACCTTAGTCATATACGTTGGCATTGGATGCGGGGCAGGATGGACAACAACCTACAGCGGACAGCCGTCGATACTCCTAGGACTTGAAAACATCGCAGAACAAAAATGGCACACAAAAAGTAAACTTCAATGTCTCATATCCCATGAAATTGGGCATCTCGTACACATGAAATGGCGAGACGAATGGGAAACCTTCGAAAAAAACGAAGACCCGCTATTCCAACTTTACAGTGAAGGATTCGCCCAAAGATGCGAACACGTAATAGTCGGAAAAGAAACATGGCACATGGCACGAAACAAAAAAATGGCTTTCATGGTGTCAACAAAAACAAAGCTTCTTAGCTAAAGAATTTCTGAAAAGACTGAAAAAACAAGCATCAGTAAACGATTTTTTCGGCTCATGGTTCAACATCCAAGGTAAAAGTTAAACAGGCTACTTTCTAGGACACTCTTTCATTTGCGAGCTTGAAAAAACCCGCAGTCTAAAAGAAATAGCACTTCTAGACATTAAGGAAGTAAGAAAACTAGCCATCCAATTTTTAAAATACACAGCAAAAAATAGATAAAGAATCAACTTTTTAAGAGGATTACAACAATAAACGTTAAATATTGCTTTAAACAGAAAAAGAGGCTATGGAGGAGTCTTTATGGGTGGTTTAGAATTAGCAGTTGCTCCAATGCACAGGCTATGCAAAAAGGCTGGAGCCGAGAGAGTAAGCGAGGCAGCGGCAAAAGAACTAGCTAAGGTATTAGAGGGAATCGGCATAAAAATTGCCAAAGAAGCCTTGGATTTTGCAATGCACGCTGGAAGAAAAACAGTAAAGGCTGAAGACATAGAAATCGCAGCTAGAAAAGTTATGGGCAGGTAAACTTAACTTCACCTTCTCTCTTTTTATGATAAAACCAAAAATAGCCACTTATTTTTCCAGCTGAAACATCTCTGAAGAGTCCAGAGAAATTGGAAATAATTCCAGTGTAGCAATCATTATTCCTTTTCTGGCTTTCTGAAGGTTTCCTCTGGCTTAGCCATTACTCCATGTTGACTCTGCAATATCAAGATGTCTGGGCGTTCCACAAGCTCCTGTTTCTCATATGACGACTGCAACTCACTCGCAATTGTCTGCTCCCAGCTTTTGTATTTGTCCTCAGGTTTGAGTTTTGCAGTTGATACTGGTTTCTGCCATGCATTTCATGGATCCCTACAACTTTGACTTAGAAAAAGTTCAACACTGTGTAATCCATATGCAGTGCCAGAGGGACGTATAATCCCATTCTGCGCCATGAACTCCATTCACCGCCAAGAAATCGAGAAAAAGTTTGGAATGTCCATTCAAGAGTGGCGAAACAAACATAAAGTTGAAATAACCCGCTACGCTTAGATGTAGAAAACCTAAAGAATCACGAAGCAACTTTCAGTTAATGGAAGCTGGTGAGCATGGGCGGGAAAAAGAAAATCGGTCTAAAGAAGATGGAACGCATGCAAATGAGAAGAGGCGAACAGGAGAGAAGGAAAAAGGAGAAAACGGTGGGGCCTAAAGAAAAGAAATCACCAGGAATAATTCCGCCAGACCCCAAAAGCGAAAAAATAGTTGACGAACTAAAAAGGATGCGGGTTCTAACACCATACACTGTGGCTTCACGCTTCAACATACGAATAAGCGCAGCCAAAGGCTTCTTAAAACAACTAGAAGAAAAAGGCGTGGTTCAACTGGTTTCCGGAAACCACAGCATCAAAATATACAAAGCAGTAGACTAAACTCCACATGGATCTGGATTCCACTTCCCACAGCTTCTTAAAACCGCCATGGGTTCGGAATCTAATTGGAATTTCCCGAAAGAATCTATACAAGTGAAGAAGTTAAAAAAGCCAAGAAACTCGTCGATGAGGGCTACAGACATCGTTTAAGAGTTAAAGGAAGCCCGAGCTTCAAGCAGAAAGTGAAACAAGCGCTGAAACTTGTTAAAACTGCTGACTACTACAATTTTTTAAGAACGTATATTCGCAACGTAATAGAAATCGACGGTTTAACCCAGCTTCGCGGGGCAGACGCGGCAATCTGGGCGAACAAGTATGCTGTTGAAAACCCTGTGGATGCAGCCAGCCTTTTCATACAAAAAGCCAATCACATGAAAGAATATCTTGAATGCAAGCTTTACTATGGTGGCGCAGCAGAGAGGCGCTCAGTTGAAAAACGCATAGAATTCCTTGAAACATTGAAGAGGAAAAGCCTGAAAAAAGAAGTAAAAGAGGAATGTGAGAGACTTTTAAAATTCTGGAGTGAAAGCTCCCTACTCTAAAAGCTCAACTCTGATTTTTGTTCCGCTCTTTACTTGTTTAAACAGTTCGAGATTCTTAGTTATCCTGCCCAAAACATTCACTGGACTGTAGGGCTGTGATTCCCCGTGGAATACACATATGGCACTTCCCATGGGCCAAAATGCAATGGTTCCCTTTTCAACGACGCCTTTCGCTTTCTCTTCTCCCATTTTAATTGGCGTTTCAAAGTAGACTTCTTCCTTCCATAGGGCTGCTCTGCCCTCTATCGGAAGCTTCCTAACTATCATGTCTATGGTTCTAGGCGCTAAAAAGCGTACGAGCTCTCCTTCTGCTTCCCCCAGTCCCTCGAGTATGAATTTTATCTTTATGCGTGAGATTTCTGCTTCTTCACCGCTCATTATTCCACTCTTCTTTGAAGAAACTCTTCCAGAATTTCCTCGAGAGAGACTGGACCCAATACTTTGAGTTCGTATTTCACTCTTACGGTTGGCTTGTCAACAGTCACAACCCTTCTTAAGTCGATGGGTGTCCCAATAACCACAACGTCGCAAGGTGTGCGGTCAATTGTTTCCTTAAGCTCAGATATTTGTTTTTCACCATAACCTACTGCTGGAAGAATTGCCCCTAAATGCGTGTATTTCTCATAAGTTTCTTTTATCGAGCCGACAGCGTATGGTTTCGGGTCTACGATTTCGCCCGCTCCAAGCTTTTTTGCTATTATTGTTGCAGCTCCATAGGGCATGTTGCCATGTGTTAGTGTTGGACCATCCTCAATTACTAGGACTCGCTTTCCTTTGATTAATTCGGTTTTGTCAGCGGTTATGGGTGAGGCTGCATCCAATATTGTAGCGTTTGGGTTAACCATCCTAATGTTTTCTTTAACCTTTTCTACGTTTTTTGTGTCTGCAGTGTCAACCTTGTTTATTATTACAACGTTTGCCATTCGCAAATTAGCCTCACCGGGATGATAAGTGACCTCATGTCCAGCTCTGTGCGGGTCAGCCACAACTATGTGTAGGTCTGGCTTGTAGAACGGTAAGTCGTTGTTGCCTCCATCCCAGACGATGATGTCCGCTTCTTTTTCCGCTTCTCTCAGAATTTTTTCGTAGTCAACCCCGGCATAAACAATTATGCCGTTGTCTATGTGCGGCTCGTATTCTTCTCTTTCCTCAATAGTGCACTCATGTTTATCCAAGTCCTCATATGAAGCGAAACGCTGGCAAATCTGCTTTCTTAGGTCTCCGTAGGGCATAGGATGCCTGATAACAACAACCCTCAAACCTTTGCTCTTCAAAATTTTCGCAACTTGCCTTGAAGTTTGGCTTTTCCCCGAGCCGGTTCTTACGGCACACACAGAAACAACTGGCACCTTTGCCTTCAGCATCGTTGTTTTTGGACCCATTAGGCGGAAGTCTGCACCGTTTGCCAATGCTATAGAGGCCTTATGCATAACGTATTCGTGTGGAACATCGCTGTAGGCGAAGATGACTTGGTCAACGTCATGTTCCTTTATCAGCTTTGGCAGTTTCTCTTCCGGATAAATTGGTATGCCGTTCGGATAGTTTGAACCTGCAAGCTCTGGCGGATAGCTTCTTTCTTCTATGCCAGGAATCTGCGTGGCTGTGAAAGCCACAACTTCACAGGCATCATTATTTCTAAAGTAGACATTGAAGTTATGGAAGTCCCTACCAGCCGCACCCATTATAATAACTTTAATTCTCCGCATGTTGCGATTCCTCGCCAAAACCTCGAACAAAGGGATTCAATACTACCGAAATCATTACATATAAACCTTAACGTGGCAACCTACCCTAAGAGGCTTAAAACTGTTTCACCTATGAAGTCTATCTGCTTTGCAGTAACACCGGGATGCACTGGCAGTGAAAGAACTTGTTTTGAGGCTTTCTCTGTTTCCGGAAGTCTGTATTTTCCAAATTTCTTATAGTACGGCATGCGATGTATGGGGGTTGCATAGTAAACTTCCGCGCCTATGCCCTTTTGTCTCAGCGCTTCAACTATTTTGTCTCTTTTCTTTCCTTTTGCACCCTTTAATCTAATGGTGTAAAGGTACCAACTGTGTTTGTAACCTTTTAGTTCTTTTGGCAGCTGCAGACTCTTTGCTTCTCTGAGTTTTGTTGTTGATTTTTTAGCGTTTTCACGTCTCTTAGCTAAGAATTTTGGCAGCTTCTTTAATTGTACACAGCCTATTGCTGCCTGTATTTCTGGCATATGATAGTTGTGCCCAAGCATGAGGGATTTGTACTTCTCTTTTTCTCCGTGGCTTCTCATGAACCGCATTTTTTCGGCAAGCTCGTCATTGTTTGTTGTTATCATTCCTCCTTCACCTGTCGTCATGTTTTTGCTTGCGTAGAAACTCCAGCATACAACATCTGCAAAGGTTCCTACAGGTTTTCCCTTATATCTTGCACCGTGAGCTTGAGCTGCATCTTCAATAATTATTAGTCCATACTTGTCAGCGATTTCCTTTATCGGTTGCATGTCAGCTGGCAAACCATACAGGTCCACAGGCATTATAGCCTTCGTCTTTTTTGTTACGGCTTTTTCAACTTTCTCGGGAGAAATGTTGTATGTTTCAGGGTCTATGTCCACGAAGACCGGTTTGGCTCCGGCAATTGCAACAACTTCGGCTGTTGCAACGAACGTGAAGCTTGGCAGAATTACTTCGTCGCCTCGTTTAATTCCAGCTCCCGCAATTGCTAGGTGTAAAGCGGCTGTTCCCGTGTTTACAGCTATTGCATGTTTTGCATTCACAAATTTTGCGAAAGCACTTTCAAACTTTGTAACCATTGGACCCGCGCCAAGTGCATGCGTTATTATACCGCTTTTCAAAACTTTGACAACAGCTTCGATTTCCTCTTCCCCAATTTGTGGGGCATTAATTGGGATCATGCCATCGCCATCTAGCTAATATGCCATTTCTATGTTAATAACTGTGTGTTTAATTGTTTGGTATCGATAAAAAACCGGGATGTTAAAAAGACGAAAAGGTATTATCTAAATTTTCAACTCTGTTTAGAAATTCATCCAATTCTTTTTCCGCTTCTTCCTTTCTTTTCATCAGAAACTTCAATTCTTCAGATATTTCCTCCAGCCATTCTTTAATGGCTATATTGCATTCTACTCTAGTCATTCTGGCAAGATACTTTGAAACATCTTGTGGAACACGCTTTCTTAATAAGCGTAGTGGATAGTTGATCTGCTGAAATTTTGAGAAGGGGAAGAAATGTCTGGTTGAACGTGGCTTCATTAGGCATCCGTTAAGTCCTGCTGAGATGACTTTTTCGATAGTTATTTTTTTATCGGAATCGCTTATATAGCGGTGGATTCTTTTTCTTCCAACTCGGATTTTTGGATTCTGAAAGGCATCGACAAGTATAACTGGTATTAGCATGTAGCCGAGGCTTTTTAGTGCAAGCCAGCGGTGCATTCCATCCAGGATGACATGCGTTTTTTCATCTGCTACTATTGGATACTTTAGTATGCCATCTCTAAGGATTTCTTGTCTAAGTAGTTTCAGATAAAGTGGAGAGCCTTTTTCGTGAGGTTTTAACTCGTCAATCGGCAACAGAACTATTTTTAATTTTGATTTTTCAGCTAAAATAGTGGATGTCACTGTTCTTTCGCCTTTCAACGGCTGAAAGTTTGAACCTCAATTTTTTGCGGTTCATAATCCACGAGTTTGCCAGCGAGGAATTGTTCATAAGCTGATAGGTCAAGTAAGCCATGTCCACTGTAATTCATTGCGATTATCTTTTTTTCACCGTTTCTCTTACATTTTAAGGCTTCATCTATTACATATTTTAGGCTGTGGGCGGTTTCGG
>DAOUTL010000081.1 GCA_030626685.1 Candidatus Bathyarchaeota archaeon
AAACAAAAGCCTAATGGGCGGGTAGATCAGCCTGGAATGATCGCCACGTTGGCATCGTGGAGGCCGCGGGTTCAAATCCCGCCCCGTCCACATTACTCCTTTTTTTGCAAAGAGGAAAATGGGTGCTTATTTTCAGCCAAACAGCCCCAATTAACGCCTTTTTAGTTTCTAAAGATTTGATGCACAAATTTAGTTTCACTTAAATGTTGAAAGTTTTATCTATCAATTTATCTTTTATAGAAAATATGAGGAAAGAAATCTTTGGCTGACGTTTCAAAGGTTAAGTTTACTAAGCATGCTGTTGAGAAATTTGAAGTAACGAAGCACTATGGTTTTGAAATTAGCAGGGAACAAGTCATTAAAACAGTTCTTAATCCAGAACGTCTAAGTAGAAGAGATGATCAATTTTTTGCATTTAAAGTCATAAATTCGAAGCATGCGTTAAGGGTGGTTTATGAAAAGAGGAAAGGCTATTTAGTTGTCATTACCTTTTATCCTGTTAGGCGTGAGCGTTATGGCGTATAAAATCAAGTATGATGAGGATGCCGACGTCCTCACGGTTATACTCAAGGAGAAAGGCAAGCTTTCCCATGCAGAGGAAGTAGGAGACGTCATAGTTCACTTTGATCAAAATGGAAAACCTCTTTTCATGGAAATACTCAAAGCCAGCAAAATAGTTCCACTGATGGTTGAAGGCTTAGCTAAAAAGGAAGTAACAGTGGCTTGATTTCAGCACTGCTGGAAAAGCGAAAAATTTAAACGAAAGTGTAAATCTAGCCCGTCCACCAAACCCTCTTTCCAGAAACAAGCAATTTTTTGTGGTTCTTGCGGAATTAAGCTCAATTCATATAGATTGTTTTGCAAGCATTTAAGAGATGTTCGGCAATTTCGCGACAGAATTTGAACACACATATCCTATCTTTGTCACGGAAACTTTGCGTAAAAAAGAACCTTTCAGCTACTGTGTTGTTAAACTTGAACCTTTTTTGTGTGTTAGTTCCCTTGTCTTTGAGGCTAGCGCGTGCCCGAAAGATTCAAGGGTGTCTATCTTTCTAAACGTCAAACTGTTAAATATCTGAGAGCAGTTTCAGCTACTTTCGCTCTTCTGGGATCATTTGACCACGCTTTAAGTGTACCTCGGACTTCTGGGTGTCGACGTGCTAAGTAAAGTAACGCCGATGCCACTGATCGCCATACATACAGTCTCTTGTCTGTTGCAAGTTTTGTTAATATCTTCATGCCCTCGCGCCAATTCTTGTTGCCTCCGTAAGATGCAAACGCCATAGCTACGTTCCAAAGTGTGCCTTCATCTCTTCTATGAGCCCATCTACGTAAATGTTTCAAAGTGAGGTTGGGATAGCAGCGGAGTAAACCGTCACCTATGGCATAAGGTCCTAAGTTCTTCCTTACGTAAGCAGTCTTATCAGAAAGGAGGGGTTCAAGCAGGTGAATAAGGGGTTCAGTCCACTCTACCTTTCTCAAGTTTCCGGCACTTCGCGCTGCGATTGCAACGCACCTTCTGAGGTTGGCTGAGGAATGCGTACTCCAAGTTTGGAGAATTGGAAAGACTTGTTGAAAATTCTTCTTAAGAAGTTCACCCCAAATTTCATGAGTTTCTTCACGAACAAGCCAGTGTTCATCATTGGCAAGAGTTGTCAGAAGTCGCTCAGCTCTATTTTTGTCTTTTTCCCATAGCTTGAGAAGTATTCTTGAGGCGTATTTTCGGGTGTGAGGGTCCTTGTGATTAGAGAGATTTACAGCCCAAAGCCATAGTCTTTCCACTTCATTATCTAAAACTTGTAGCAACAGTTGAGAAGCTGACCAAGAAGGCTTTCCCCACTTAAGGGGAGACGCTAACTTACTGAACTTATCTACATCATCTTGGGCGATAACTTTCCGTAAATCACGTTGCAGCTCAGGTGATAGATAGAGTTTCATGAAAAACTCATCTACATCCGTTAACTGCCGTTATAATACCTTTCTGGCTATTATCCTGTTGACCGCGTGCTTGTGAGGAACACCGCTGGACATACAGTCGAAAATCTCCTCTGCACTATATAAGATTTCCCAATCCCAGTAGTAGCTCATTAACTCCCCCGACTTGTACGGGTATGCATTCTCTTCGGCATCCGGCGCTCTCCGAATAAATGGTTTTGTCACGAATACGGAAAATGCGTTGATCCCGTTAGGTGAAGTGCAATCCTTGTAGTTCTGGAAGTGCTGACTTCTCACTTTTGGTGGTAGATAATGCAAAGTTCCTGTGGAGAAGATAACATCATAGGAGTCGGAGAGTTGATAGTTCACAATGTCAGCATGGATCGTTTCAACGTGAACTCCAACTTCCTCAGCGTACCTCCTCGTTTTCTCTAAGCCGATCAGAGACAAATCTAGACCGACAACCTTAAAATCGTGTTTGGCAAAATAGACAGCGTTTCTTCCTTCACCACAACCCAAGTCCAATAGTTTTGGGCGAAAGTCTGAGCTGGGTCGAATGATTTCTATGACTCTATCACACATGACAGAAGGTTTCTTTCCCCAATAGTATCTCTTACTTGCGTATCTTTGATCGTAGGGATTATTCTTCTTCATTGTTGCTCCTTCTTTCGGTATTGATTGTAGATAATGCTCTTAAAGTATTCTGCTGTCACATGACGCGTTAATTAATAAATAGAAAGGAAGACATTACACCTATCATTTGGAGGCATGCAGATTGGAAGTTGACTCCTTCAAAAATGTGAAGAATCAAATTGGCTTTTGCGGAATTTGGTGCGGCAGTTGTGCAGCTGGTAACGGAGCCATAGTGGAACTAGCAAGAAGATTCGATGAAATAGTAAAAAAGTACGAACTTGAAAAGTGAGTACCCAAAGAATTCGATTTCAAAGAGTTTAGTAAGGGACTCGTTTCCGTACAAGCCATGCCTATATGTCTAGGATGCCAAAAGGGCGGCGGAGCTCCAACCTGCAGTGTTAAAGTCTGTGCTTCAGCCAATGCGACCAACTTATGGACTGTAAAAATTCGAATGGTTAGAGAAAAGTCATCCAAGAATAAAGGAAGAATTGATGAAAATTTCAGATAAGAACCGGAAAAAACTAATAGAGAAGTGGATTAGTGAACTGAAAACGAAATGGCCTCATTGCATCTTGTCTTGCACTTCCATTAGAAAATAACAAGCTTATCCTCTCACATTCCTAGTCTAGTGCCAGTCAGTTGCTCTATCATCTTATGTACTGCTTCTTATTGCTGTCGTGGTGCCCAGATTATTTTAGTGTTTGGCATTTTGGGCAGATGTAGGATGATGTGCTTCCTGTTTTGATTTTTATTATTGGTGTTTTGCATGTGGGGCATGGTTTTCCTGTTTTGTAGCCTACAAGGAATTCGTTTAGGGTGAGCTTGCCTTTTCGTCCGTAGAAGTTTTTGTCGTAAGCATCTCCGCCTAGTTGGATACTGTGGTTTAATATGTTTCGGATTGCGTTGTACAGATTGGTTATTTCTTTTTCGGTTAGGGTTGAGATTTTTCGGTTTGGGTGTAGTTTGGCTTTGAATAGGATGTCTTGGGCGTAGACGTTTCCGATGCCTGCTATGTTTTTCTGATTGAGTAAGAAGTTTTTTATTCTCGCCTTTTTGTTGGCTAACAGTTTTTTGAAGTGTTCCAGTGTGAAATTCTCATGTGTTGGTGAGATTCCTAGTTGAGCGGTTAGTTTGTGTTTGTTTAAGTCTTTTTCTTGGATGAGGTGGATGTAGCCGAACCACCAAAAATGTATAGTAAAACCAGTTTTGTCAGAGAAGGTTAGTTTGAATTGGTATTTTTCTGGGAGTTTTTGATTTGCGGTGAAATAAAGTATTTCCCCATTCATTCCAAGGTGTATAAGCATGAAGTATGCAGGTTCTAGCTTTATGAACATCCATTTTCCTTTGCTTGAAACGTTATCGACTATTTTTCCTTTAGCTATTTTAAGGAATTCTTGGATTGGCATGTTTAGGTTTTTTGGTTGTTTTACTTCGATGTGTGCGATGCGTTTTCCTTTGAGTTCTCTGTTCATTTGTCTGGCGATTATTGTTATTTCTGGCAGTTCTGGCATAACTTTCACAAACCAAAGGGTAGGCTAGAGGAATATCTTAGGCGGATTTTAAAGTATTGCGCCGGCAAGTGACGTGTTAATTAATAAATAGAAGGAAAGCTGATTCTTTTTTATGACATTGTTTGAGGTTGTATTCAAAGTAACGCATGACTGTCCTTTCGGGAACATTTCACGAAGATTTCCATCTCTAAAGATGTTTCTCTGGTGCAACCGGGAACATGAAGTTATTGAGGTGATCGTGGAAAAGCAGGAAGAGTATACGGCTGCTATGGAAGAAATATCCAAAATTGGCGGGATAATTGAGGAGTCGTCTGATCGTCATAAGGTTCACTTAATTACAAAGAGATGTTTTTGCACCATGGAAAACTCTGTAGGCAAAAATATTGATGCGCTTAACCTTCTTCACGTTTCGCCGGTGATATACGAAAAAGGGTGGGAATATTATCGTGTCATAGCCTTCAGACATGAAGATGTGAACAGACTCCTGCAACGACTCGAGGATAAAGGTTTTGTGTTCGAGATTTTGCGTAAAGTTCCTTTTGATGGTTTTATTGCGAGTTCTTTGACGCTTACCGCTGACGCCTTATTTTCGGATTTGACTGAGAAACAGATGGATGCTCTGTTGACGGCGTACAGGCTTGGCTACTATAGGCTGCCGAGAAAAGCTGATGTTAAGACAATATCTAATAAAAAACGAGTGCCAAGAACAACATTCCAAGAACACCTTAAAAAAGCCGAAAACAAGCTTATAGCATCTCTAGTTCCCTACATTCAACTATTTAAACAAGCTTCGCCAGAGAAAAGAAAAAGCCTTAAAATAAAGTAGGATAGCTCGTTATTCGATTTTATTAGCGGGAACTTGCTTTGGAGTTTAATTTGTGTAGTCATGTGACGGTGCAATTCTTATGCCTCTTTTATTAGTCGATCTGTACTTGGTGCAACAAAATAAAAGGGGTAAATGCATAAAGAAAGAATTCTTGATAAAAAATACTTCGAGTATTGAGAATGGACAGAGGTGTGTAGTCCTCACAAAAGCAAAAATAATAATACACCCGTAAATTACTGGTGAATATATGCTTAAAGTTCCTATGGTAAATCTTGGAAGTACCGGATTAAAAGTATCTAAACTGGGTTTTGGAACAGTTTATTTTGGGGTACCGTCACTTAACATAAGTCCAGAGGAAGGCAGTCGAATTCTGATCGAATCCTATGGGTTAGGAGTTAATTTCTGGGACACTTCTGATGATTATGGAAGCCATCCACATGTTGCTTCAGCCTTGAAACATGTTTTAAGAAGAGAAGTTGTCATATCCACCAAAACGAAGGCTAAAAACAGTGTAGAAGCAAAGAACAGTCTTAAGAGTTCTCTTAAAGAGCTTAATACGGACTATGTTGACATTTTTATGTTGCACGAAGTAGGATATGACTGGATTAAAGAATGCCATCAGATGCTAAAAAAACTTAACGACATAAAAAGCACAGGCACCATTAAGGCGATTGGTTTATCCACCCATAGCGTCGCCGTTGTGAAGACGGCTTCCCAGTTTGAGGAATTAGATGTAGTTATGACTATTTGTTGCAAGGCAAATCAAGCATTTATCAACAGATTCCGGGAGTTAATCCCACTGGAAGATGGTTCTATTGAAGAAATGCTTCATGTAACTAAGTTAGTTCATGACAATGGAAAAGGGGTTATTGCGATGAAAGTTCTTGGGTGCGGTGCTACACCCCTGGTTAAGAACTACCAGCCAGCCATAAAAGCAATCGCTCAGCTAGACTTTGTAGACGCTATGGTTATAGGAATGCGAAGCCTCGATGAAGTTAGGAAAAACGTAAAGGTAGTTGCCTCTAGTTAGCGCACTGTTTATACAATTTCAAAATCTCATCAACAGCCTTTTCAGAATACCTGTCTCCCTAAGCAGCCTCTTATTCAACTGATTCAACA
Source organism: Candidatus Bathyarchaeota archaeon (assembly GCA_030626685.1). GTDB lineage: Archaea > Thermoproteota > Bathyarchaeia > Bathyarchaeales > Bathycorpusculaceae > DAOUTL01. The sequence goes on from DAOUTL010000081.1 coordinate 6,025, forward strand.
TTCAAACACAAACACACAGGCAATAAGATTTATCTAAAGCATATTTATCCTTTCGATTCCTCGGTGCTCAAACCATGTCAGACCGAAACCTACTTCGTCTTGTAACCTACTGCGGCCTATACTGCGGATTATGCGCCAACCGCAACCGCATACCAAAACACGCATGTCAACTACAAAAAAGCCTCCACGAAGAAGGCATGGACAACTGGTACAAATACATACCAGACCTAA
>DAOUTL010000152.1 GCA_030626685.1 Candidatus Bathyarchaeota archaeon
TGCATAAACTTTCCTTGCACCATGCTCTTTCACGAATTTTATGGCCTTTGCCATGGTTCCGCCGCTGCTTATGATGTCGTCAAACACTATTACATCCCGATTTTTAATCGGCAACTTCTTTTCTTCAAGTGTGACTTTTCCTGTTGTCACATCTCTTTTTGTTGAAACGTAATCGAATCCGCCCTTTAAAACGCTGTCAGCTTCTGTTGCCATGTTCAAAGCCTTTTTGCCGAGGGAAAGCGAAACAGGGTTTTCCACTAAGCCTTTCGCTTTAAAATACTCTGCCAAAAGAGGAACGGCAGACAGGTCTTCAACAGGAATTTTGAAGGTCTTTAATACTGCTGGGTTGTGGGCGTTCACAGTTATTATTCTGCTTACGCCGCAGTGTTCAAGCAGTTTCATAATGGTTTTTATGCTGAAAGCTTCGCCGGGTAGAAATCGTTTGTCTTGGCGGTTGTAGGCGAAGTATGGCATTACTGCTGTTATGCTTCTTGCTTTCATGTCTAGGGCGTTGTCAGCCATGAGTAAAAGCTGGATGAGCCTTCGGTCTTGGGGTGGACTTGTGGTTTGCACTATTACAATGTCTTCGTCTTGCAGAGACTTTACATCGAATCGGATGTATGATTCTCCGTCTGGAAAAGTTTTGAAAAACGTTGGCACTATTTCTGTGTTTGAAAGCTCAGCTATCCTTTCACCTAAATCCTTCGACGCTGGCCCAGGTATTATCTTCATCTTCTCGCCGCTTTTAAAATGCAGTTGCCCTACCTTTTTAGATTTTTCTGGTCGCTTTACATTGTTCTATTAATTCTTTTGCTCTGTCCATGCGGATTTTTCGTTCCTCAACCATCTTTTCAGCCACCAAGTCTATCAGTTCGCCTGTTGCGCCCGCTGCTACGGCTATGTTTCTTGCGTGAAGTGACATGTGTCCACGCTGTATTCCTTCGTGAGCTAACGCTCTCAGAGCACCCAGGTTTTGAGCCAAGCCAACAGCAGCTAAAACCTCTGCGAATTCGTTTGCTGTTTTTACGCCTAAGATTTTTAGTGTTATTTTTGCTATTGGATGCGTGCGGACGGCTCCGCCGATTAAGCCGACAGCCATTGGCAGTTCTATTGAGCCTGTTAGGTCGCCGTTTTCGTTTTTCTCCCACGTTGAAAGTGTTGTGTAGTGTCCGTTTCTGGCTGCGTAGGCGTGGGCTCCAGCTTCGATTGCGCGGTGGTCGTTGCACGTTGCGATTACGACGGCTATTACGCCGTTTAAAATTCCCTTGTTGTGTGTTGCCGCCCGATAAGGGTCTGCAGCTGCAAATGCATAAGCGTTCACTACGCCATCTACCACTTCTTCTCCGCCTACAGCCTCTTTAGGCACTGTGCACCATGCCCTCGCCAAGCGTTTTGTAGCCAAATTAGAGATTATCCGCAGATACACGCGTCCGCCTGTTACACGTTCCACTATTGGAGCAACAGCCTCAGCCATGGTGTTTACGGCGTTGGCGCCCATGGCGTCGCGGCAGTCAACGTGCAACTCCGTGATTAGCATTGGTCCCTGCGTTGTTTGGATTACTTTTGCGTCCAGGTCTTTTGCTCCGCCGCCTACTGAAACAAGCACAGGGTCTTGCTCGTTCGCCTTCTTCAAGATTTCCTCTTTTGTTTTTATGACACGCATCCTGGCTGCATAAGGGTCTTTTACGCCTACAGTTTGTATTTGTCCGATCATTATTGGCGGTGTACTGCTGGTGTGGAAGCCTCCGCCATCGCGTGTCATTTTTGCAGCGTAGCTTGCTGCAGCCACAACTGATGGCTCATCGATAGCCATGGGAATCAGATAGTCACGTCTGTTTATTAGGAAGTTTACAGCTATGCCCAAGGGTATGGGGATGGCGCCGATAACGTTTTCAATCATGCGGTCAGCCAAATCCAAAGGTAAAGAGCCGGTGTTCTGCAGTAAAGAGGCTTCTTCATCTGTTAAACCAGCAAACTCTTTCACATAGGCTAAACGCTCTTTTGGGCTTAACTTGTAAAATCCTGAAATCAAAGATGATTTGCTCATGTGATTCACCGCATATTCCACAATTTCGAATAACAGAATGCTTGCTTTACTTTTAAACTTTAACGGTAATCCACGATGTTCTTTTCTTCATGAATCTCTGTTACGCTTGTTATTTCGCAGGGTCTGGAGTGCGTTAAGTGTCAGCGCGCCGATGTTTTCGCCTTGTTGGCTTGGTGATGTCGTTTAGCTTTGAAGCTTTGACGTAAGGTGTGATCTTTTTTAGTAGTTCGGAGTCTTCAGTTATGAGTGTTAGTTCTTTTACTTTGGCGTAGTATGCGTATGACGCGTCATAGAATGTTATTTTCAGTTTTGTTGCGGTGTCCAATATTTCCTCTTCGCTGCAGTTTATTTGTGTAATTTCCATTATGTTTAGGGTTTGTTTGATTATTTTTGCGAGGCTTTTAAGTTCTTGGTCGGTGGCTTTTGCTCGTAGGGTGTGGTTTTTCCATAGGATGTTTCCCATTTCATACCTGGCTAATTCTAGCGTGCAGTTTCCAACCAGGATTTCGACTTCGTTTTCTTTTATGGCTTTAAATATGGCTGAAGAGTCAAATACGTATTTCATCTGCGCTCTCTATCCTCTCTTATACCTTTCACTATTTCTTCTACGCTTACCTTATTGAGTACCGGTTTTAGTTTCTCTATAGCTTCCTTGAGTTTTTTGGCTTCTCTTCTTCTTATTTCGTCTTCTATGGCTTTTCGTAACAGTTTGGATGGTTTAATCTCCAGCTGTTTCATTTTTTCTTTGAGTTCTTGCGGAATTTTCGTGGAGACAGTTACATACTTACTCAAATTCTCACCAATTAGTAATACCAATTGGAGGAATAAAAGGTTTCCCTAGAAAGAGTACATGTTTCATCTGACCCGTACATTCCAAGAAGGCTTAGAGTAAGCTGGGTTTTAGTTGCAAAGAAAGTGAAAGAAGGAATAACGCAGCTTCAAGTTTAGAAGGTATTATTTAATTACTTTGCGAGGTTTCATGTCTACACGGCTTAGAACGACAATCTGTGGCAACCAACCCTCCAGAAGTTGAATACAGCCAAAAAACCATAGACTTCTACACTTTTGAAACAAAGCATAGAAAAGAGAATATAGAAAAAAAAGAGGGGGGAAGTTTTAGCCCAGATCGACGAACGAGTCTTCTGGCATACCGCCTGGAGCAGTGCGCACAACGGTTAGAGCAGCGCCGACAGCAGTCTTAACCTCGATCTTCACAGCCTCATAGTCAGCAATCGTATGTCTTGGACTTGCGCTTGCATTTAGACGAATCACCAGAAAAGCTTTTTCCGTAGATTCAAGAACAGTATCACCGTCGCCGTTGTATATTGCGAACTTAGCTTGGTCAGCACCCAGCGTAAGAGTGTCGTTTAACTCGTCCCAAGTCACATTGGCCGTTGTAACCGCGCCTTGGTATATGTTCATTAGTGTTGCCTCTGGCAGGTATACTGAAACTATGACTGATTGGTTACCGAGGTCTAATGAGGCTTTGCCCA
>DAOUTL010000101.1 GCA_030626685.1 Candidatus Bathyarchaeota archaeon
GAACGTCGTTGCCACCGCAAGCCTCGGCGGGAAGGTTGATATTTTACAGTTGTACGAGTCTGAAGTAGGCATGCGTGGAAGAATCACTTATGAACCCGAACAGTTTCCCGGGCTGGTCTACAGGATGAACGATCCAAAGGTGGTGATCCTCCTCTTTGCCAGCGGAAAACTGGTTTGCACTGGCGCCAGAAAAGAAGGAGACGTACATCGAGCGGTTGACAATCTTCGCCAAAAATTGGAGAAAAACGACTTGATATACTTTGAAAACGGATTTTAGGTGTGTGACAAAGCGTGAGGGTCTTCGCGAAGGATGATATGTTGTCATTAGAACGTGGGAGGTTTAAAACTGTTCTTTGTGGATGACGAGACGCTAAGGAAGGTCGCTGCGTTGTTTGGCGAAGAAGCTGTCACAGTAGTTGAGATTCTTGAAAAGGTTGACGAGACCACGGATTTTCAGATCGCGGATCAAACCGAAATACGTCTTAACACTGTTCGCAAGACGCTCTACAGACTTTACGACCACTCCCTTGTAGCGCTTAGGCGGTCCCGCGACAAAGAAACAGGGTGGTTTATCTTCCACTGGAGACTCCAACCCGACCAGCTGGAAGGCTTCATCTTTAACCAGAAGCGACGGGTTCTTGAAAAACTGGAAACCCGGCTTAGGTATGAGAAAAGCCACGAGTTTTACAGCTGCAAAACGCCCGGTTGCAAGCGATTTCCCTTTGAGGAAGCATTTGAGCTCCTCTTCACGTGTCCCGCATGCGACAAGCCAATGAGCTACGTCACCAACAACAAGGTCATTGAAACCCTAACACAAAAAATCAACCAGATAAAAAAGGAATTAAGCGAGTAGTCCACATGAAAAATATCGCGTTTTCGCCATCAGTAAGGAAAACCTAAAACACTGCCGAATAGAGTTTAGTTCCCATGCAATGTTCTAATTGCGGTAAGTGTTGTGAAGGAACTGAAATGTTGCTTTCAAAAGAAGACATTGAAAGACTGGAGAGGCTGGGCTTCAGCCGAGAAGATTTCACTGTTTCAGGCGGAGATGGACTGACTAGGTTAAGAAATGTTAGAGAATGGTGCTATTTTTATGATCCTGAAGAGAAGAAATGCCAAGTCTATGAGTATAGGCCATTAGGATGCTTCATATACCCTGTTATATACTCAAACGATGAAGGTGTAATAACCGATGAATTCTGTCCAATGAGACACACGATCTCCAAACGCGAATTAAAAATAAAGGGACAGATCCTGCTCAAACACCTTAAGAAGATAACGAGTGAAGTAACCTCCCTTCTTCTGTAGCATTCACTCTCAAGCCTTTGAACACTACGAATTTGAGAACATGCGACAGATGATGATGTTGCTTGGAAATTAAGACCAACTATTTAAGTTATGCGAGTGTTATGGAAGGGGAAAGCTAGAGGTGTTAGAGTGGGCAAAAAGAAGGTTAAAAGCGAAGAAGAACTTAAGAACATGGTGCTGCCTGTGGCCAACGACGTCATGGGCATAGCCAAAAAATGCTGGGTTTCGATCGAGTTTTAGTGAGTTGTCAAGACGGCAAAGAGCGCCTCTGCAGAATCCGAGGAAAGATGAAGAGAAGAATGTGGATAAGACAGGGAGACATCGTGTTGGTCTCTCCATGGGATTTCCAATCCGACAAGCGAGGTGACATCATATGATGATACAACAGAAATCAAGCCGAATGGCTAAGAAGAAACGGATACCTGAAGATTTAACAGAAGAATTTAGCGTTCATAGCACATCAAATTTTTCTCCTCTAGCAGGGTTTAAAAGCGAGGTCCACTTATCAGTTTACAACACCGACAACGAGGAATTTAACAATGAATAGTTTATCCAGCGAACCAAACGTCATATACGTAGGGAGAAAGCCCCCAATGAATTACGTGTTAGGGATTATAACAAGTTTCAGTGGATCTAACACCAAAGAAGTTACCCTAAAGGCGAGAGGACAAGCCATAACAACCGCCATCGACGCCGTCGAGATAACTAGGCGCAGATTCATGAAAGAATTGAACATAGGCAAAATCACCATAGGAACCGAAGAAATGCCGCCAAGAGAAGGCGAAGGCAGAACAAGGATGGTTTCAACGATCGAAATCACGTTAACGCGTGTTCCCCCCGTAAAGAAAGAGGTGGGGAAGGAGAGCGAAAAGACGGAGTCTGCAATCCCCATACATCCTACAGAGCTGACCAGTATAGAGGAGATCGGGGTTAATGGGGCAGAGAAATTGAAGTCTTGCGGTGTAAGGTCGGTTCAGGATCTAGCAAGTTTTGACCCAAAAGAGCTGTCGGAGAAACTTCAGGTTTCAGAGAAGGTAGTTTCAAAGTGGGTTAATGAAGCTAAGAACGCCCTCAAAGAGTAAGTATTTTTAACGCACACGTCTTTTCTCTTTATTCTAAGGTAAATCCTAACAATTAACGTGTATGCAAACTTACGAGCCTATATTTCTCTTCATGACTTAACTGTTTGATTTCCCTTTCTCGCTTCATCGCTTCTCCTATAGTATCAAATTCTTCAGTGTAAACAAGCCTCTTCGGTCTGTGCAGTTTAGTGTATCTAGCCCCAACTCCTCTCATGTGCTGCTTAACACGCGAGTCTATGTCCTTTGCATACCCAGTGTAATAACTGCCATCTTCACAAAGGAGAACATAGATATAATAGGGCACAATCAACAACCCCTATGCGAATAATTCGTGAGGAATAATTTAGTTTTCTGGCACGTGTTAAGCAGCACGCACTCTGTTTCATTGTAGACGCACGTGCAAAGGTTAATAAGGAAAAATGGTGTAGCAGAAGTCAACAGTTAGGCGCTTTTCGAAGAAGGTAGAACGTCATAAACGGTTTTTACTTTTTTCAGAGCAATTCTAGCTAACAAATCAAACGAGGTGATACAATGTATTCATATAAAGGACGAAGAAGATTCGGAAGCAGCGGACCTAGATTCAACCTGAAGAAACCAGTTGAACTTGACAAGGAATACGAAGCCGAAATCGAGGATGTAAGCAGAAGAGGCGACGGTATCGCAAAAATCGAAGGCTTCATCATATTTGTGCCAAACACTAAGCAAGGAGAACACGTGAAGTTCAAAATAACGAGAGTTGGAAGCAGGTTCGCGATTGGTGAGTTAGTCTAAAGCCTGATCTGATGATAAAAAGATTTTTTGAAGCCCAACTTAGTTCCATTTTCCACATCTTTTTATATATCTCCTTCTTCGGTATCCTTAATAATGCGTGCTTGCAATTTATCTGGGAGATCAGTCTTTTTTACAGAAGGCGTGAATATCGAAGATGACCAATGTAGGCGATCACGTTAGATGCCCGCAATGTGGTGGGAAAGCCCGTGTTGTCTGGGTTTCGCAAGACGGGAAAACAGTAGCAATCAGATGCATGGGATATCATAGTCATGATGAGAAGGGTCCTTCTACAAAGGTCGGTTCATATTACAAAACTAAACTTAAAAGGAAAGGAATGGTATTTCTCATAGAAGCAACCAAGAATGAATGAAAACTCCTTTGTTTACATGGCATGCGCGCATTAGTTTCACTGTACTCTATGTCTAGGCTTTCGCTGTTTGTTGCTGCGTTGATTTTTTAAACTTAGGGATCTAGAGAAAGTTTTGGGTATTTGCTTGATGAAGATTCGTCGGCGAAGGTCTAAGAAGCGATATTTAGGGAAGAAAAGGCTCTATGAGTATGAGCGGTTTTCTGTGGATATTCCCGCCAAGTTTGGTGATGCTGTTGAACCGTTTTTGAATAAGGACCTAGATACGGCTGTCAAGAAGGAAGGGTGATGATATACTGGTTATTGTTCTAGCCCCTTGAGAAAACGTTTCTGCCCCCCGAAACGTTTTCACCATCACTTTTCAAGGCAAAAACATGTTGACAAACGTGAAGAATTTCTTCATGCCTATTTTGTGCTAACGGGCTATGGTGTGATCGGCGTGTGGCGAGGCGCGAGGACAAAAGCGGAAGAATCTCAGTTTTCAAGGGTCGAAAGGCCAAACTTAACCGTGCAATCTTCCAAATCCTCGCCCTCAAAGGCCCGTTAGCCGTCTACGACATATGCAAACTAATCAAGAAGCAGAAACTTTTGCGTCGCAAGTGGTACTCCGTCATGAACCGCAGAGTCAGAATGCTAGAACAGCAGGACTACATTGAAAAAGCTGGCACCAGAAAAACGGCATCATGCTTTTCAGAAGACCCAAAAGATTTGGTGTTTAAACTCTAGGAATAGGAGGCTAAAAATTTAAACCTTAAAGGCAAGTTGCATGTTTAAAATAGCCAAAGAGGCGATGAGAGCTTCTTCGGTTCGGACGGTTTCGGCGCCTTGTGTAGGAATAGTGTTAACAACAAAATCCACAATTTCTTCTAGGCTAAGTCCCTCGTATTCAACTATTTCGTAAAGTCCCTGCGTGGGCGCCCCAAAAGCCACGAGAATGTTGTTTGCTTTTCTCCATTTTCCAATTATTTTTTCGGCAACATCGACAAATGGAACACCGTATTTAGAAGTGGCGATGGTTAAGTTAAAATCTCTGTTTTTCACCATTTTTCCAAAGGGATGCTTTTCCACGGTAACCTTGTAGCCCCAATACTCTGGTATTTCATCACGATTTGCTAGTCCAACCTCAAGTCGCTTGTCAACCTTTATAATTTTCGTGGTGACCCGTTTGCCTATAGGTAATAGTCTATTCGGGATTAGTGCTGGTTGCTCAACACCAATGTCTACAAGCATGCCTTTCTTTGTTGTAGACACGGTAATGCCTTCACGGTATTCGCCAATCTTCAAGTTCTTTATTCTGCGGTTTAGTGGATGATGCGGCGTCCGCAATGGTGGAAGTATACCCGCATATCGCAGCTCAGGTTTAAGTTTGAAAAGTTTTTTCCGCAAATACTGCGGCGTGTCCATGTAAGCAAGCAACGTTGCAATTAAATTTACATCAGCAACCTGATTAACATGCGGGTTATCTGGGTAAACTATGATTTCGTCAATCCTGAAAATTGCGGCTGCCCTGCCAATTAAACCAACCTTTGAAGTTTTCTCCCTTAAGTGTGGGACGTCAGAAACGATGGAGGCAGGTATCGCAACGGAAA
>DAOUTL010000041.1 GCA_030626685.1 Candidatus Bathyarchaeota archaeon
GCATCTGAGTAAAGAATGGCCGTATCTTTTTTCCAAATGAATAGAAGGTGGCAAATATACAAGGCATTATTGGCAAAAGGAACAGGGTAAGCATAGTGTTTATAGAAAACATCGTATACAAGGTTACAACAAGAAGAATAATGGAGCTCATGAGGAAAGTTAGTTGGAAACCTAAAAACCTACGTATTCTATCCATGTCAGTTGTTACTTTCGACAAAAGTTGACCTGTATGAGTTTTGTCGTAAAACGCAAAACTTTGGTTTTGCAGAGAAGCAAATACGTCGTTTCTGATGTCATAAACCACTTTCTGTGAGAAATACGTGTTTAAATATCGCTGAACGAAAGAGAACAAGCCAACTACTACTGTGAGACCTATAATTTCCAGCATTAAAATAAAAAGCATATCTTTGCCTGATTCAACGTCTAATGTGCTCTCAGCAAGCGGAGTAATAACGTTGTCAATGGCTGCTCTAGTTAAGAGAGGAATCTGCACACTTACAATTGTACTGAAAAACATACAAATTACGCTAACTAGAAAAGGCAACCAATTCTTTGAAATATATCGACAGATACTTGCGAAAGTACTCATTAGTGCAGACACCTTTACACACTCTAATTCTTTTATTTTTTCGTTTTATTACATATTTTTAGACTTAATAAGTAGATTGATTGAAGCTCTTTGAAGTATGCTCCATATTTTTTACGGTAAATTCATGTTCAAATCCTAGAAGTCCCTATTGAACCAAGAAATGTGTGAAAGTTAAAGAGTGGAAAAATGCAAAGGCTGCAGAACATAATATTCTCAGCTATTCAACTTTACAAGGGAAAATTTGAGAAGCCTAATTGCGCTGAAACCTCGGCACAAACTTCATTTTCATAAACACACTTGATTCACATAGCCTTCTAAGTACATTTAAATTTAGACAGTAAATTACGTGTAGAATATTACAATGGAAAGGCTAATTTCGTTAAGGGTATTATAGTCTGAATGGAGTAATGTCAAAGGATGGATTCCGCGACTAAGCGTATAGCAATTCAACGCATTCGAAGGCTTTTCCGTTTGGCAAGGGAAATTTTTCATGAAGACCCTGCGCTGGCGCAGCGTTATGTGGACATGGCTAGAAAAATAGCCATGGCGGCTAGGGTTCGTTTGCCAAGGGAGTATAGGCGTCAAGTTTGTCGGCGTTGTAAAAGCTTTATTTTGCCCAGTGTGAATTGTCGTGTGCGGGTAAAGCAGCGGAGAGAACCTCACGTGGTAATCACATGCTTAAACTGTGGTAAGCAAATGCGGATACCGTTAAGAAGGAGTAAGGAGAAACTAAAGTCATGAGTACATTAACTGTTAGGATGAAACGCCGCATCAAACGCAGACTAAGCGGAGAAAAACCCACCGTATGGATTGGCAAAAACAGAGTTTCACAAGAATTGCTAAGTGAAATTGAGAAACAGTTAGATAAGAGGGAGATGGTTAAGATTAAAATTTTGAAAAGTGCCCTTCAAGAAGATGAAGCCAAACAAATTGCCTCAAGAATCGTTAAGCAAACTGATGCATCACTGGTGGAGATTAGGGGTCACACTTTTATGCTTTACAAGCATCGCAAAAAGTGAAAGCCTTTATATTAGGCTTCATGATTTACTGAAGGAAAAGTCAAGAGGATAAAAGTCTTGATAACCCCATACGATGTTCCAGCGTCCAAACTTATCGAAAAACTAGCCAAATATCTACAAGAAAATGTGGACGAGATAAACCCGCCACCATGGGCAAGCATTGTGAAAACTGGTACACATGTCCAGAGGCAACCGCAAAACCCAGACTGGTGGTATATCCGATGTGCTTCTTTGCTGCGAAAAATTTACGCTCACGGACCAGTAGGTGTGGAAAAGTTAAGGGCTGAGTATGGAGGAAGAAAAGATTACGGCGTCAAACCAGAACATGCAGCCAAAGCAAGTGGAGCAGTAATAAGAAAAGCCCTACAACAGTTGGAAGCTGCAGGTTTAACTGAACCATTTAAAACACGTGGAAGAAGGGTAACACGAGAAGGTAGAAAGCTTTTACAAGAGCTAGCTGAAGATGTTAAAAAGGAATTGGTGAAAGAGGCCCCTGAGTTAGAGAAGTATTAGAGAGGTGGGTGAAATGTCGGAGGACGAACTGGAAGAGCTTCGCAGAAGAAAACTTTTGGCGTTACAGCAGAAAATGGCTGAGGAGCAGAGAAAAACGCAAATACAACAGCAGCTGGAATTGCAGAAGCAAGCCTTACTCAAAAGAATATTGACTCCAGAAGCCAGACAAAGACTGGCGAACCTAAAAATGGTTAGACCAGAATTCACAGACCAGTTAGAGTTACAACTAATCCAGCTGGCGCAACAAGGAAAACTACCAATACCCCTAACAGACGCACAACTAAAACAAATACTCATCCAACTGCAAGCTCACAAGCGTGAAACAAAAATAAGAAGGATATAAGCATGGCTCGAAACAAACCAACAGCAAAAAAACGGAGGCTAGCAAAAGCAGGAAAACAGAGAAAAGCAGTTCCAACATGGGTTATAGCCAAAACAGCTGGAAAATTCCGAACACATCCCAAAAGAAGGCACTGGAGAACCAGAAAAATAAAGGCTTAGGAGAACCCGCTTAATGAAGGAAGAAAACGAAGAAGAAGAGGAGAAAACTGGGGTAGAACAACCAGACTCAGCTGAAATCGTCGAGGAAGAAAAGGCTGAAGAAATCATGGAAAAGGAAGGGGAAATCGTAGAGGAGGAGGCTGTTGAAGCAGAAGAAGAGGTGCCCACACCCATCAAAGAAGAGGTTAAACCGCCGCCACGAGAAAAGAGGATAGAGGAGGAAGAAATAGTTGAAGAGAGATTCTACACGATTCCACTAAGTAAAGCGTGGATTGCACCACCCAATAAAAGGGCGCCAAGGGCAATACGAATAATTAAGGCTTTTATAACGAGGCATATGAAGTTGGAGGCACGTAAAGAGGGAGAAATGGCGGAAGATGAAGAGCCTAAAAAACTCATCGTTAGTAATGAGGTGAACGAAAAGGTTTGGAGAAGGGGCATAGAGAAGCCTCCGCGAAAAATCCGAGTGCGGGCTGCAAAAGATAAAGAGGGCAGCGTCACTGTTTATTTGGCTGAAGGAGACTAATCCTTGGCCATTTACCTATCCAGTCTTGTTGGAGGTGCAAGCATAGGCGTATACTCGCTGGTTACGGACAGAATACTTGTGGTTCCAAAATTGGTTCCACTTAAAAAGGCTGAAAGGACGAGAAAATGGCTGAAAGTTAAGCTAATTCACACAACAATTGGCGGCTCTGTTCTCGCTGGTGCTCTTGCGTGTGCAAACTCAAACGGGATACTGCTTCCACACTACGTTCGAGATGAGGAGCTTGAAGCCATAAAATCCGGTTTTGAAGGAAATATAACAGTAATGAAAACAAAGAGAACCGCGTATGGAAACATGGTTTTAACAAACGACCATGGTGCAGTTGTGGACCCGCGGTTGAAAGCATTGGAAATTAAGAAAGTTTCTGAAACTTTGGGTGTTGAGGTTGTGCCGGGTGAAATTGCAGGCTTACCATACGTTGGGTCCTTGGCTGTTGCAACAAACAAAGGTGTTTTAGCGCATCCTTTGTTGAAAGATTCGGAGCGAAAACTTTTGGAAGATGTTTTAAGGGTTCCGGTTGATGTAGGCACTATTAATTGCGGGATACCTTACGTTGGCACCGGTTTAATTGGTAACCGTTATGCGGCTGTGGCGGGTTTGTTGACAACTGGACCCGAGATGTTTATAATTGGGAATGCCTTGGATGTTGTGAAGGAAGATGAGTGAAGTGAAAGTTTTCAGGGTGATAGGTGAAATTCGAAAGCCAAATTTAAAAACGCCCTTCAGAAAAGAAGTGATAGCAGTTAAGTCTGAACATGCTGTGGAAAAAGTTTACGCCGAATTAGGCAGCAAGCATCGCGTAAAACGTTTCCACATAAAAATAGTGAAGGTTGAAGAGGTTCCTCCTCAAGAGATAGAAAATCCCTTGTTGAAAAAACTTGTTGTTGGAGAAGAGGAAGTTGGCAAGTAAAGTTGAAGAAGAACTTCGAAGACTAAGCGTTGAGTTGCGATTTCTTGAGCAGACCGAGGAAGCCATACAGTCTAGGATTAACATGGTAAACGCTGTCATAACAGACCTAACTTATGCGAATATGACGCTGGAAGGCTTAGAGAAAGAAAAGGAAAACTCGGAGCTTTTTGTTCCAATAGGCAGCAGCTCTTACATCAAAGCAAAACTTGAGAATCCGGACAAAGTAATCGTTGGAATGGGTGCAGGAGTTTCGATTGAAAAAACGTTGCAAGAGACAAAAGAAATAATTAAAAAACGTTTAGAAAACCTAGAGAAAACGAGGATGTCGCTTCAGCAACAGTTTGCGCAAGTTGCAGAAAGAATTAACAAAGATAGGGGACAATTTGAAAAGTTAGCAGCCGAGCTTAGAAAGGGGAAAACTCCAAAAAATGTTTGAGAGGCTGAAGTCTAGGCTAAAAGGACTTGTAAACAAGGTTACCACAACTGAGCTTAAGGCTGAAAATTTACGCCCAGTGTTTTCAGAGTTTAAAATAAGCCTCGTAGAAAATGATGTTGCTTTTCCAGTGGCGGAGCGAATATGCGATGAGATGGAAAAACGCCTAGACGGAGTTCAAGTTAAACGACTTGAAGACCGTAGGAAGATTGTAGAGCAAAACCTGAGGGAAGTGCTTTTAGAGGTCATGCTTGAAAATGACAAGATAGACTTGTTACAGGCTGTTGAGAAAAAACGCAAAAAAGGCGAACCCTTCATCATGGTTTTTGTTGGGATAAACGGCACGGGAAAAACCACAACCATAGCTAAAGTTGCACGTTTCTTGGCTAAAAAGGGTTATTCCGTGGTTCTCGCCTGCAGCGACACTTACCGTGCAGGTTCAATCGAACAATTAGAAGAACACGCTAAACGATTAGGCATACGCATGATTAAGCACAAGTATGGTGCAGACCCTGCAGCTGTAGCCTACGACGCAATAAACCATGCCAAAGCTCACGGAATAAACATTGTCCTAATCGATACTGCTGGGAGAATGCAGACAAACCGAAACTTGATGAACGAACTTGCAAAAATTAAGCGCATAATTAATCCGGACATGACCATTTTAACCGTGGATTCACTTACTGGAAACGATGCTGTCATGCAAGCAGAGGAGTTTCACAAAACCGTGGGAATAGACGCAACAATACTAACTAAGGTGGACGCGGATGTTAAAGGAGGATCAGCCCTGAGCGTAGCATATGTGACCAAAAAACCCATCCTATTCGTTGGAACAGGACAGAAATATGAAGACTTAGAAGAGTTCGACCCCGAAAAATTTGTGGAAATGATTTTGAAATAATCGCGTTTGTTCCTTCATTTTTCACTCAATTTTCCTCATGAACTCTCTAAATTTCTTTAAGTCAACTGGAACCAGAACTGGTCTTTTCAGAAATTCGCACGGCCACTGCTCGCATTCCTCACAGTATTTGATTCCTCTTTTTTCACCGCATTCTTTCCTTTTCCTTAACCAATTTTCTTTCTTTCTCAGAAAATCTGTTAGACCCATTTCCTTAATTTGCTTCATGTTGCTCCAGACATCTAAAAACCAAGAACTTTCCTCTAACCTTTCAGCTTTAAAGAAATCAAAAAGTTTGCATGGAAATTCCTTACACTCCAAACAAATTTTCAAGTTTTTACTGCTTGAACACCGATAGATTTTACAATATTTCCTATACTCCTTGCTTAATCCCTTATTAGATCTGCAGCCTCCACATTTCCCATCAAGAAAAGCTGTACATTCTCCGCAATAAAGTCCACAAGGCGCAACTAGATTCCATCTGTTTTTGTTTAACATTTTCGGTTGCCTTTCAATCTGATAATTTCAATCGAGAAGTTGTTCGGCAAATCGTTTTTAGTTTAGTATTTTCCCAACAGCTTTAGCAGTATTGCTTTTGCTGAGTACAGTCTGTTCTCGCTTTGCTCATATATTACTGATTTTGGACTTCCGATAACGTCTGAACTTATTTCGTATCCTCGATGAATGGGCATGTCATGCATTATGTAGGCTTCGCTTTCCTTCAGCAGTTCTTTGTTTATTTGGTAGGGTATCATAAGTTTGATGCGTTTCTCCTTTTCTTCAGCGTATTTTGGGTCTAGGAAGAATTCCATGTCAACCCACGTGTCCGTGTAGACGAAATCTGCGTCTTTAACAGCTTGCTTAACATCTAGTGTTGTTTTATACAATCGAGTTTTTATGGCATTCTCCAGCAGTTCCTCATCTCGGGAAAGTTCGTTGAATATAGGTGTTACAGTGGTTATTTTGACTCCGGTTTTTGTGCCCCCTTCAATAAGCGAATTGCAAACGTTGTTGTGGATGCCTATGTAAACGAGTTTTACCCCTTCTAGCGTGCCTTTTTTCTCTTTCATGGTCATCAAGTCTGCTATTGCTTGGCTTGGATGATATTTCTCGTCACATCCGTTTATTACTGGAACACGGGAGGCCTCAGCCATCACCTGCAAATCAGCATTTTTCTTCAATCTTGCCATTATGCAGTCAACGTTACGCGACAAATACTGCGTTTCATCATATACGTCTGCTATGGTAAAGTTTGTTGTTCTCCAATCTATGTAAAGCGCGTGACCGCCAAGCTGAGTCATAGCAACCTCAAAGGAAACCCTGGTCCTCGTTGAAGTTTTCTGAAAAATCATAGCCAAAGATTTGCCATCTAAGACTGTTCGATATTTTTCTGGGTTGTGCTTAACTTCAATGGCCTTATCAATTATTTCCGTAAGTTGCTGGCCAGTCAAATCCTTAAAACTAATTAAGTGCATATCCCCACCTTTTAGACCAAAACCTATAATCTCAAATTATAAACTTTTCGAGGATATATGAAAGTTTAGGATGAGCGTTTTCCAGTCGTTTTATTTAGCAATTAGTTACGAGCCACATGGTTGCGTGTTCATCTTCTTTGAATTTCTCTTTCGTTGCTCCTGAGCATATTGCTATGACTTTAAAGCGATTTTCGATTAATGCCTTCTTTAACCTTGAAAAGTGGAACCATCTTCGTTTGTGCTCTCTTATTTGTAGGTCCACTTTATCGTTTTCTTTCATCAAAGAATCAGCCTTCAGATTATGATGTTTCGAGAAATATTTATAAGTAATCAGTTTAGGGATAGAAACAACCTGAAAGGCTCATGTGGAACTTGTGGGTATCGACCCATTTGTGGTGGCTGTCGAGCTGCTGCATATGGGGCAACAGGTGATGTTTGTGAAGCAGACCTCAACTTCCTCGAACTTTACTTGGCTGTTTCGCTTCAAAATTAACAGTAACTTCATAACCAGCGACGATATTTATTACTTACGAAAAGCCATAAGGGAGGCATAAAACATAATTTTACTCGCCGCCTCAAACAAGGATGTTGCAAGCCTAAACATTGCCAAACAAATTCTAAACCATTACCGCTTTGAAAAAACTGCGGAAAATTTTCAGGAAAACCCGGTTTACGAAGCCAATATTGACGGTAGAAAAGTTCAACTCATGACTTTAAATGAAGAACCTGTACAGGCACAGAACATAACGGATTTCTTCAATGGTCTGGAACTTATAGTTTTCATTTCAAGGCACAGCAGCGTAAGCGGAACTCCCACGCTGTCAGTGCACACTCCAGGCAACTTAAGTGAAGCAAAACTGGGTGGGCTTCCAAGAAAAGTTTCAGTTTCTCCAGCAAACGCCATGAGAGACATTTTAAAGGCTATGATGCGCCTTAAGGAAGAAATGCAACTTGACTACGAAGTCTCCTATGAATGCACCCATCACGGGCCTTCCTTAAATGTTCCCACAATGTTCGCTGAGTTAGGGAGTTCACTTAAACAATGGAAGGATTTGAAAGCAGCTGAAGCAGTTGCCCACGCAACCATGGAAGCCGTTTCAAAGTTCGGTGAATCCCAAGCTACTGTGGTGCTTGGTATAGGCGGACCCCACTACAACAGGAAGTTCACACGTATGGCGTTGGAAAGCGAGATTGCTTTTGGGCATATGATTCCCAAATATGCTATTCCAAGCATAGACATGGAAGTTCTTAGGCAATGTGTAGAGAGAACATTGGAAAAGGTTGAGTTTGCGGTTTTGGACTGGAAGGGAATAAAAGGTGAACATAAGCAAAAGCTGGTTGCGATGCTAAGGGAAATCAGCGTGCCAATAAGAAAAGTTTAAAGCAAGCAAATACCGTAAAGTTTTATGCTTCTTTTATCATTACTGCATCTTCTAAGCCTCGAAAGTGTTCGTCACCTGTGATAACTTTTCCTTTTCTTGCGGTGCATGAGATGATGGAATCTGCTAGTCCCCAACCCTTAACCTTCCTTTTTAAATCAACATCAGTTTCTCCCGCCTTAACTGCAGTTTCAAAATCCAAATCTATTATTTGGCTTGCGGCTCTTATGAACTCTAGTCGCTTCAACCTACCTTCTTCGCTTTCATTTCCAGCTTCGATTTCTCTCTGCAGTTTTCTGCTAATTTCAGCAACAACTATTGTCGGAGTAACCGAATCCTCGCTTTCTACGTATTTTTTGACTATTGCCCCTGCTTTTGTGGCTCTGAAATATTCTATCCATGCGTATGCGTCAATAACGTACTTATACCTCATGGAACTCAACTTCATCTTCTCGGGAGAAAGGGCTCAACCTAGGATTTGCCCCAAACATGGAACTTGGAATTTTCTTTCTCTCAGAAATAAGCAATTTGATAACTTCGTCGTGGCTTTTGGCACCTACTTCCTTTTTCAACGCATTGAGCATTTGAAGGGTTTTTTTACTAACTTGAACGGTCGTTGACAAGTTTGTCACCGTGAATATTATTATAGTTATAGAATATAAGTATTCTTGAGAACTCTGATAGAAAAGTTAATACAGAGATATGTTATCTGTTTGAACAAAAGCAAACAACAAATATCAGTAAAATGTTGAGTGTGCGATGAATCATGGGCTTAAGGTCATTCCTATCCCAATGTGCAAGAACATTAAAGTTGGCAATAAAGCCAGGAAAAAGTGAGCTTTGGCTCTCGATAAAAATATGCTTCTTAGGTATAGGCGCAGTCGGACTAATCGGATTTATAATTAAGTTACTGGCTTCAGTTCTGCAACCGACAGCTTAAAGGAAGAAACCCTATGGAGAAAGACGAAGAAGAATATTCAACAAAGATTTTTGCTGTAAGAACAACAACTGGACAAGAGGGAAACGTAGCTAAACTTATCGCAACGAAAGTTGAAATGAATAAAATACCGATAAAGGCTATTCTAGTGCCTGAAACCCTAAGAGGATACGTTTTCATAGAAGCTGACGGTCCGCATTTCGTGGAAAAAGCTATAGCAGGCGTAAAGCATGTGCGGTCAAGGGTTCCGGGCATTGTGAGCTTCTCGGAAGTGGAAAAATACATCGTCAGAAAACCAATAATTGAAGAGTTAAGCGAAAACGACATAGTTGAAGTGACTGGTGGCCCGTTTAAGGGTATGCGTGCAAAAATAACACGTATCGACCGGACCAAAGAAGAGGTTACGCTTGAACTGTTAGAGGCCACGTTCACATTACCCATAACAGTCCATTCCGATTACGTCAAGTTGGTTGAAAAAGCGAAAAGTGAAAGTGGTGAAGCATAGATGGGTGAGAAAAAAGTTGTGGATCTACTTGTAAGCGGAGGACGCGCAACAGCTGGAC
>DAOUTL010000165.1 GCA_030626685.1 Candidatus Bathyarchaeota archaeon
AAAAAAATATAGAAAGAAAAAATAGCAATGACTAACGTTAGTTTCCACTTCTTAAACTTGCATTTCTCTTAGGACACGTCTAACGTATTCTTCTTTAAGGCTTGGATCTAATTCTTTAATGCTTTTCACTACAAAATTTTCCCTCTGCCTTAGCCACTCTGAGATCATCCTCCTTGCGTGTTCAAGTTCTCCCTCTTCATCCAATCTTCCAGACGTTACGGCTTCTCGTGACAAAAGCTCTAACTTGTCGATTTTTTCTTTAAACTCTTCTATTGAAAGCTTGAAGAACATTTTTTGCTCAATTCCCTTAATCCTCCAGAAGGCGTTATAAACTCTCAATTCGCGTCCATTCGCAAGCACACACCAGCTCACACCTTCTGCGTTGGCATAATTTATCGGCTGCTCTGCCAAGTGATCATATAAAGGAGTACCCACGGATTTAGCTTCAATAAACACAACAGGTTTATTCTGAATTTTGAGGGCGATATCTACATACTCAGTCTTTCTACCTATGTGAATCGGATATTGCCTCTGAACTTCATCGGGATTTCGAATGTCCCATCCCAAAACTTCAAGCAAAGGTTCAATCAGAGCAGCTGTAGTGTTCGACTCGCTCATAGTTGGGTGTCTTTCAATCAACGCGGTTGAGTGCTTAATGTATTCGTCTATTGGTGGAGGTGGAGGAGGTGGTCCGACAACTTTGGTCAGAAAATATTTTCCATGCTCCTTACCGACGAAACCCAGACTTGTTAACCAATTTAACCTATACATTGTCTGAGCAGTTGTTTTCCAATCAAGGTTGCATCTCTCCAGAAGCCCCTTATGAATCTCTGCCAAGCTAAGCCGTTGACCTTCAGCCAGCATCAAGAGAATTTCCTCAAAACCCAAAATTCGCTTCTGCAAAGCATCGAGGACTAAACGGTTTTCACCTGTCCTTAAAAACTCCTCTGCCGCAGCTGTAAGCTTAAGACGACCGCCAACCTCTTGCATAAAACCCAAGCACTTATTAACAACTCTGAGACCATAACGAGCTGGTCCGTCAGACCAATTAAACTCGTTCTTGAACCATAAAACGAGCTGGTCCGTCGTTGGATGTTCTTCAGTAATCCTCTCCAAGATTTTCCTGAGGGTCAAAACGTAGTTCCTCATGCCACCGGGTAAAGGCCATATAGCCTTAAACTTCTCCGAAGACAAACCAATACCTCATCTTAAATCGTATACTTCTGGTATGATATTAATACTGTATAAAACTTAAGAAGTTTGCTAAAAATATGCGTAGGGTGAAAGTTATCTGAAAGCTCACTTAGACACGCTTATTGTCCAAGATGCGGACACAAAATTTCAATTTAAAAAAGAGGGGTTAGTTGAGGGCACTCTGCTTGTTTCTATGCGTTCTCCGTAACTGAAAATAAGTGCCCGAGCAATCTGGGGAGCATCTCTTCTTAATGAATTTTTGACGACAGATAAGAGGCGCCAACCTCAAGCTTTAACAAAACTACCTAAAGTTTAAAAACGAAATTTAGCATAGAATTACTCGTTTTCAAAAAGAAATGAGTTTACTCAAACATGGTGTAGTACATGAATGAGGAAGATTATCACTATACAGACCTTCTTAAGGCTCACAAGCTTTTTTGCGAAATTGAGGGTCGCTGGAGGTTTTATGATGCCTATATGGAAAGTCGGAACCAAGATGCATGGTTCAGTTCACCGCGGGTCCCATTAAAAGAGGGCCTCCTATTATTTGGATTCATACAGAGTTGGGACCCCAACTTCAAAGGAGAGTTATGGAAATTTCTCCAGACATACGAGGATATCTTTGAGATGATTAAAGATTTCATTGGTGAAACAATCCTCCAAGTGAACCTCACCAGCCCGATGAAAAATACCATAGCTGTTATTTTTGACAGGATTGCAAGATGTACCCCAGGAGGTAGGAGGTACGAATCAACAGATACAAGCAAAATACTTCACGCCATTGTCCCGAAGTTTTTCGTGATGTGGGAAGACGAAATACGGAAAGCAATTGTCGGGGAAGGTAGAGATGGAAGATGCTACGCATTTGAATTCCTTCCTAAAATGCAGAAATTAGCTCAAAAGTTTGTTGACAGCTACATAAAAGAAAAAGGAGGGAACCGTGAATCAGCTTTAAACGATATCGAATTCATGGCAAAAAAACCTATTGCCAAGCTACTGGATGAATATAACTACGTCAGATACAGGAAAAAGAAAAGCTTAGCGGAAATTCGTGCAGTTTCTCTATAATGTCCGGATGGCATGCACATTTTAGAAAGAAAGGGGTTAGTTGAGGGTTTTCTGCCTCAAACTTGTGATGTATTATGCGTATCTTGAGTGGAATTGTATGGCTTAACGTTTCAGCTTTCATGTAAAAAAGACTCTTTTTAATAATGCGCTTACTCTGTCTTTTTCTCTCTCCTTTTCCGATATCTTTCTAAACTTTTCCGATATTTTCCTAAAAGTCGCTCCGTTTCCTTTTTTCCTAAAACTCGCTCCATCTCCTTAACTGCGTCGTAATCCTCTGACAGGTAGAATAACACTTCAATTTGATTGTTGCAAGTCTTATTCGTGCACCTGAGCATCATTGCATCACCTTTGCAAAGCTTTCCTGGTACGGACACAAGTGCTTGAAGTTCAAGTTTAAGTGGACTTTCGCATAGAGGGCATAGCATTTTATCAATAATCGCATGCTCTTCAACGACTCCGCTGACGCGGAATACAAGCTTCATAATTGACCATCAATTAAGAAAATTAAGAGGACGCTTTTATAGTTAATGATTATTTAAAGAATTCGACTTTAGCTTCTTTTCGTAGTAGTACATTCACTTTCATGTAATGTGGAACAAACGCACAAAATAAAAGTTAGAAAAAAGGGGAGTTTAGGCCGCTAAGGTTTCGATGATTAGGGGTTGTATCGCCTTTAACGCTTTTTCTCTGATGTCCGCGAGTATATCCGGTCTGTAATAGTGACGTAAGAAGATGCTCTGCTGAATTCGACCGTGCAAGAGATCCACGACCTCTGACTGTATGCCGCTATTTCTC
>DAOUTL010000143.1 GCA_030626685.1 Candidatus Bathyarchaeota archaeon
ACTATGGGTAAGCCGAATCCTTCTGCGTGGGCTGGATGAACTATGAGGTCTGCTGAGTGGTATTTTGCAGCGATTGTTTGTCTGGTCATTTTTCCAAATGTGCTTTCAATTACTACTGAATCTTGTAAGCCTAGTTTTCTAGCTGTTTCTGAATGTTGTTCTCTGAATGTTTCAGCCCAAACGTCAAGCCATAAGAGTGTGTCTGGATGTTTGTTGTGGACTATTTTGAAGGCTTGGAGTAGAAGTGGGATTCCTTTTCTTATGTCTCCGTTTGAGAGGTAGTAGATTAGTGTTTTGCCTTTAACTCTTTTTCTGATTAGCTCCACTTCAGTTTGGTTGTATGCGAATTCCTGTGGTTTAAGTCCGTGTGGTATGACAGTTTTGGTTTCAACACCTATTTCCTTTAGCATTTGCTTGCAGAATTCTGATGGGACAACTACTTTTCCTGAGATGTAAGTTTTGAGGAATTCACTTATGATTGGATGTCCTTCGCAGACTCCGTAGAATATGGCTTTTTTGCTCATAAACGGTGATGAGTAGTATCCGAACATTGTTATGGCGTTTGGTGCGATTGTCATGGGCATGATGAATAAGTCCCATGTTGCAAAACCCAACGGAGAGAAGGTGATGTTTGGGAAGTATGATTTAGTCCATGGGTCAACGCTTACTTTGATTGTTTGTCTTGTTTTCTTTAGGGCTTCAGCTATTTTGAAGCCTACTTCTCTGAAGCTTATCCCTGTGCCTTCTGGTGGAATCAGTATTTCAACGTTCATTTAAGATTCTCATCCAAGATTTTGAGATGTTGCCTTGCTTTTTGTTGAGCTGTTAGTTTTACTTTCTTGAGGATGTTTATATCTATTTTCTGGGCGAGTTCAGGTGAGAACAGTTTCTCCATAGGATAAACAAATGGGTAGCCTGTTAAGGTGCATTGAGACTTTATTTTGAATTTGTCATCCAGACATAAGGTTGGTGTTTCGCATAGCACTCCTATTATGAATGCGTGGAGTCTGCCTGCTATGTGTAGTTTGGCTCTGTTTATTTTCTCTATATATTTTCGGAGGGAGGTGTGGGGTTTATGTGTCGGGTATTCTTCGCTTTTACACATTGGAACTTGGATGTAGTCAGTTGGGATGTTTATTTTCTGAGTTTCAGGGTTTATTGTCACAGTTTTATAACTTTCTTTTAGGTGGGATGGTTCAATTTTAAGAATCCATGCTAGGTCTGGTGCAAGGATTGTGGGTGCTCCTATGTTTTCTTCTTGCAGGAAGTTTAAGGTTATTGCATCTCTCACGGTTATGACTTCAAGTTTTTTAAGGGTTTGAAGCCATCGGTTTTTGTATTCGGTATATAACCCTTGAAAGCCTAAGCTTATCCCTATTTTTTTAGGTGCATTTTCTACACATTTGAAAATCCATTCCATCCTTTGTTTATGCCCTTCAGTTAAGGGCTGGTTTAGCATGGTGTCGTATATTATTCCACCCCCTCCAACTATCAACAAATCAAGTTCAGAGACTTCTTCGGGATTGTGTATGTTCCAGTTATAAAACAATGTTGTTTCATGTCCTCTTGCTAACAGGTGGTTTTTTAGGATGATTGTGTATATGTTGTCGCCTATTGTTGCGTGGTAAGCATTTAATATGCCTACTTTCGTTTGAAACACCAGCGATGCCCATCCAACAATTTACCTTCATAGTTATACTTTAACAGAAAAGCTTTCACCTGTTTAAAGTATCCTTTGAGACACTCATACGTTTCCTCGTGATTTTCAATTATTAAAGTGGGCTTCCTCTCTTTCAGCAGTCTTGTCGCCCCTTGTAATACTTGAAATTCATGTCCTTCCGTGTCTATTTTGATTATGTCAGCAGTCCCAATCATGTTATCTAATAAGTCTGTTTCAACTTTCACTTTTTCCTTACAGTTTACGGGAAAGAGAGAGCTTCCACCACCTCTACAGGATAACCACATTTCACTTTTATGGTTTGATGCAGCCTTGTTTATTGCTCGGACATTTTTCATCTTGTTAAGCCTGATGTTTTGTAGAAGCCCATTGTAATTGCAGGGTTCTGGCTCTATAGCCACTACTTTACGGACATATTTTGCCATTCTTATTGTGTAATATCCTACATGGGCACCTACATCTATGAAGTAATGTTCTGGTTTGGCTATTGAACGCATGTAGTCAAGTGTTTTCTTTTCATGGTTTATGTTTGCTGCTAAAGCATCTTGCACTACACCAGCTACAACGCTTTCAGCTCTTATAACCCATCTGTAACCTTCAACACATGTAACAATAACCATTAATCTAAAACCACCTCTGCCATTTGCTGTAGTGGAATGCCCGGAATACCTGCCACCGGCGGTGATTCCCCTCCGTATCCAGTATCGCCTGTAACGTTATGTCTATGGCTTGCGGAATTGGTATTTCCGTCGGTTAAGCTGTGGTTATGGCTGTAACCACGAGGGCATGTAGTTGAGTTTGTTGCTGTCTGGGTGAAATCTATGTAGTGAACGTGAGCGTCTGCGTAACCCAACTTTTCAATTAGATTTTTCCATCGTCCAATATTACATCCAGCGTCTAAAGCTAAACCACCAGCATGCTCAAACAAATATAAAACGTCAGCTTTTTCTCTAGCTTCAACTGGAGGAAAATAGACAGCTTGATGCTCAGCGTGAAAATCCCAGTCAATCTTGTCGTCTGACACAATTCAACCTCCGAAACGCTGTTTGTACTCGGGGCTTTCCTTCAATATTCGAGGTAAATCTTCCTTTTGAATTCTACCCTTAACTATGTGGGAATTAAATTGAGTATGGTTTGGTGGTGCCATATTCAAGCCACCTAACTTGTTAGGTGGTAGTTGACAGCCCGTCTTCCCCTTTTTTATCACCGCACACATGGTACATTCACTAAAATAGGGTTCACCAGTGGTTTGTTGACCAAAGGTTTTGCTGGTGGTGGTGGTATAAGTTCACATTGCCCAGTCTCTGGATTCCACTCATAACCTTCATCGCAATCATAATAGCAAAGTCCATTGCATCTACACGTGCATTTACCACCCATGCAATGTTCAGTTACTGCATTATCGCAATAGTAACACAGGCAACCCGACATATATGAAGAGCAAGTGTCAGAAACATAATGGCTGTTGGGTAAAGGGTCAGGACAGGAACAGGCGCAATCAACATTTTCTCTACATTCACCTGCAGTACCACAGAATTTACTGTTCCTTGCATGAGCATTTTGGGCGGTAAGCCAACTTCTTTCCAACGGAGTCTCAAATTCTAGTCGGCAATACGTTATAACGCCGGCGGTACCAGTTATCACTCTGGACTCTGTTGTTTGGCCATCATCCTGACATAGGAAGAGTGTGTCCCCTACGCTCCATCTGTCGCAGGCATAAGGCTCATCATCGACAACAACATAACTGAGACCTGCGCTTGCATCCGTATATAGGTAAGCCCAAACCGTGCCCTTACAAATACAACTACCGCTGGGACTGCAACTTTGGCTGTAATCGGCGTTAAACCCTAAACGTCCTTTTTCTTCTTTCGTTACAGTTTTAATTACAGTTTCAGGTCTATTCCCAACTGTCTTTGTTGCAGTTTTAGGTCTACCCTCTACTCTCTCGACTCCTTTTTCTCTTGCTCCTACTCTCTCGACGCCTTTCTCAGCAAGTTCCAAAGCCCGAATCCAGTCAAGTTTCTTATGGTTGGCTACAAGCCTTTTAGCAAGTTTCCGAACACAACTATA
>DAOUTL010000176.1 GCA_030626685.1 Candidatus Bathyarchaeota archaeon
GATACTGAGCTTTTTTACCCTAAGCCGCTTAAACAGCATGATGGAAAGAAGAAGGCACTAATTGCAAGTGATTCTAATTGGAGTGTGAAGGGCACGGATCTGGCTATTAGGGCTTTGAGCAAGATTAAAGATGAGGTGGATGTAAGCATCATTAATCATGGTGTAGATTTCGATAGAACCATGGCTTTTGCTTCTTCACTTGGTTTACGCTTAAATGTGTTACCAAAAGTGCCTCACAATAGAGTAAGTGAGTATTATTGGAATGCAGACATAGTTATTGACAGATTTAAGTTAGGGTCTTTGGGAATGGTTTCATTAGAAGCTATAGCATGCGGCAGACCAGCCGTAACGTATGTTTCTTCCGAATATCCAGAATACAATGATTTTCCCCTTAAAGATATTAATACCGTCGAAAGAGTTGTTGACGCCTTTAAGAAATCGTCGCTGAAATTATGGAAAGCAGAGCATGATTATTTGAGTAAGTATCATGCACCCCAGGGAGTGGTGAAGAGAATGAGTAACATTTACGTGAGATTGCTGAGTGTTTAACATGTACGCTGGAGGAGCTGATGTGAAGATAGATGCCGTAATGTTCACGGAAAACTTTCTTCACTTTTGTTCGAGTATGCTAATTACTCGGATTGATTGAGATCTATCTCATCCGAGAAAACAGTTTAACCATTGAGAACAGCGTACTCATAAGACTTTTAAGCTGGGGCTTTCCATCCTATAGGGTTACGCCAGAGGGACAAAGAAATGCGATATGGGGTCATAGGCTGGTATGGGCATCAAAACCTTGGTGACGAGTTACTCCTTAACTGTATTCTAGATTGTTTCGGTAGAAGGCAAGTAATTGTATTCGCTACAGATCTTATGAGTGTTAAAGCTGTCAAAGAGAACCATAGTGTAGAGGCGTTCAAGATACAGACTATTCCTGAACATGACCTTGACTTCTTGATGTTTGGCGGCGGTGATGTATTTCATAATCTCACAGTAGAATGGTATTTCCCAAAATCATTGATAAGTAAGATACAATGTCCAATTTTGATGCTTTCTGTCGGAGTTCCGTTTGGTGAAGGACATTCTCCACTGTCTAAGTCAATAGATCATTTTGTGAAAAGGGTGGATTTTATCGGATTTCGCGATGCATACTCTCAAAAAATATTTTCCGATTTATGGGATAAAGATAGTTTCTTGTTGCCAGATCTCGCTTTCTTAGTGGAAAAACAAAGCGTTAAGAGAAGAAGCGGTGTCGTTCTTCAAGTTCGCAAAGTACCCAAAAGTTATAGTTCAATCACCCCGAAGAATTTTAACCAGATTGCTCGTAAGCAATTCGCTGAACTTAACTCTAAACTCCATGAGAAGGGTTTAAACCCCAAGTTCCTCGTGTTCAACCCAAAAGACACTGAAGTTTTGCCCGACAATTGCGAAAGCATAAGTTGCTTTGACAATGTTTCGCTTGCTATCAAAGAAATTTCTTCTTCAGAAGCATTAATTGGCACTAGGTTGCATTCTTGCATAATTGCTCTGACACAGGACACGCCATTCAAAGCATACCGATATCAAGGGAAAATTGATGCAGTAGTGGGCATGATGTGTAACAGGAACCGAATTATTTACCCTAAGAACATCCTTGAATTTGACGTTTTTTATCCCGTAGAGGAGCTTTCGAACGAAGAGAGGGAAAATGTTAGTTCGATTATATCATACTTGAAGAGTTCTCTTAACATTATCAGAAAGGCTGCCATGAGTAAAGACTTTAGAAGTATAAATTTACCAGAGTTTCCCATACCGCAACATGTTTCCGAAACCTACCAGTTTTCCGAGCCTGTTCACAAGCCAAAGTTTCTGAGGGATTTACGCGACTGGTTTTATTCTAGAATTGGAAGAAAAACTCACGTATGATTGTATGCAAGTATCAATTTGCGTTGTCGACTTACCATGCCCGATATCAGCACTTTAAAAAATTATTGAAAAATTTTAAGGAGGAGTTATACTTTATAAGCCTTATATATAGCCTATAAACGAAATTTGGTATCTTTAATACATCATTAAGAAGTACCTACCAAAAAACGCTAAACCGCTAGCAATCAAACATCGAAAGGATGGGTGGCCAAGAAAAATAAGAGATTTTAAGTCAAATGATAATCTTGAAGAACCGACGCTTTCCAAAGTCAAAATTTTGGGGCTTTCTCCCCCTCGCTAAATAGTTCATCATCACTAAGCTGCCTATTATGCAGATCACTTAGGTTCTAACACCGATATCACTGCGGGAGATTCATGGCACCCAAGTTCACTGGAAAAGTTCCTCCGGTGCCTTTAATGATAACTCGAACACCAGAAGGTCTCAGGTTGGTAGAAGCGGCTATTAGGGATGAAGTTCTGTACACCGAAGAGGCAGAGTTGCAAGACTTGCTCATTGCACAAGGTTTTCATTTAATAGAAGGCATCTATTATATACCGCTCAGGCAAAAATTGCTTCAACATCGCATCACAGCATTACGAGAACTCGACGAAATAGACAAAATCATTGTACTGGTGCTAGCAATAATAACTACACATCTCTTAAAATTCAAAATAATAAGACAGCTACTAAGCACATCCTCAACCGAAAAAGCCCTCAAACTTATCTCATGGTTTCTGTCACGGCAAAAACACAAAAAACTGTCCCAAACAACATCATTTCTAAACAACCATCTTTAGTTA
>DAOUTL010000085.1 GCA_030626685.1 Candidatus Bathyarchaeota archaeon
TCTTGGATTTGCTAAAACAAGGAAAGAAGCTAAAACAGTGGTTTCGCAGGGAAAAGTGTATGTTGACGGCAAAGTTAGGCGGGAAGATGACTTTCCAATAGGCTTGATGGATGTTGTTTTCATACCAGACGCCGATAAATGCTTCCGTGTATTGCCCTCCAGCAAGGGCTTAATTCTCCACCCAATTGACCAGGAAGAGGCAAAATTCAAACTTTGCAGAATAGAAAACAAAACAGTTGTTGAGAACGGGCATGCACAGCTTAACCTACATGACGGCTCAAACATATTAGTGAAAGTCACCGACCCAAAGAATCCGAAAGAGGATGTTTATAAGACACTTGACACCGTGAGAATAAGCCTTCCAGAAAGGCAGATTCTTGAACACATAAAACTGAAGAAAGGTGATTTTGTCATAATAACTAGCGGAAAAAACATCGGAAAATACGGTAAAATCGTTGAAATTGAAAAAGTGAAGGGGAAGAAGCGCAAGAATACGCTTGTAACGATCAACGATGAAAAAGGCAATCGTTATCAAACGATTTTGAACTTTGTTTTCGCAATAGGCGAAACACAGCCGCTTATATCTCTACCGGAGGCAGCCCAAGTTGTCTGAGGATGAAATCCGCAAGAAATGGGAAGAACATCCTATGCTTAAACCGAAAATTGAAAAAGTTGTCGTTAACGTTAGCGTTGGAAAGTCTGGCGAACCATTAGAAAGGGCTGCAAGAGTCTTGAAGGATCTAACGGGTCAAACTCCATGTAAGAGAAAAGCCAAGAAGACCATAAGAGACTTCGGGATCAGAAAAGGCGAACCAATAGCATGCATTGTAACGCTTAGAAAACGAAGGGCAACAGAATTTTTAAAGAAAGTCTTACCCGTAATTGACAACAAACTTTCTAGAAAACGCTTCGACAGATACGGCAACTTCTCGTTTGGCATAAAGGAGCATATCGAAATTCCGGGCGTAAGATACGACCCTGAAATTGGCATATTCGGCATGGACGTTTGTGTCTCCATTAGTCGTCCTGGATACCGCGTGAAAAAGCGAAAGAGAGAAAAAGCGAAAATCGGTTCAAAACACATTTTAACACTAGAGGAAGCCGTGATGTTTGCTAAAGATGCCTTAGGACTTGAAATCGTATAAATCAGAGGAAGCATGTATGGGCAAGCAGAAACCTAAAAAGGAAAGAAAATATGGCAAAGGAACAAGACCGTGCAGTAGATGTGGGTCTTACGGGCCTGTTATTCGACGTTACAATTTATATTTATGTCGGCAATGTTTTAGAGAGGTAGCCAAAAAACTCGGGTTCAAAAAATATGAGTGATAGAGGAAAATCGTGATGGATGCTCTGGCAAACGGGTTAACAACAATCATGAACAACGAGATGCGCAATAAACGTGAATGCATAATTAGCCCAGCCTCTAAACTTTTAGGCAGGGTTTTAAGGATTATACAGCTAAACGGCTACGTTGGAGAACTCGAATTCATAGATGACGGCCGCTCTGGAAAGTTCAAAGTTCAACTTTTAGGGAGAATAAACAAATGCAGAGCCATCAGACCACGCTTCCCCGTCAGAGTGGACAAATTTGAGGAATGGGAAAAAAAATTCCTCCCGTCAAGAGATGTGGGCATATTAGTCATCTCAACCCCAAAAGGAGTGTTATCACACAGAGAGGCGAAGGAAAAACGCATCGGCGGCAGACTGCTAGCATTCGTTTATTAGAAAGGTGTAATTAAATGCGAACTATAGAAATCTCAAAAATCATTCAAATTCCAGACGACGTAGAGGTAACCATCGAAGGAAAGAAAGTTACAGTTAAAGGCGTAAAAGGAACATTAACCCGTGATTTTTCTCGCATTCCCATTTCAATTGAACTTTATGGGAAAACCATTCGTGTTTGGGCTGAATGGCCTCGTAAAAAAGAGGCAGCCCTCGTGGGCACCATTTATTCACATATTCAAAACATGATTACAGGAGTTAGGAAGGGCTTTACATACAAGCTCAAAATAGTTTTCTCCCACTTTCCAATTTCGATTAAAGTTAAGGATAAAACAATTTTGGTTGAGAATTTCACTGGTGAACGCAGCCCGAGAAAAGTCAAAATAGTAGGCGATGTTCAAGTCAAAGTTCTAAGCGAAGACGTAATAGTTCAAGGTATAAATCTGGAAGACGTAAGCCAAACGGCAGCAAACATTGAACAAGGCACCAAAGTGAAAAAGAAAGATCCCCGCGTCTTCTTAGACGGCGTATATGTATATGAACAAAGCGAGGGAACGGAAGAGTGACAGAGCAAGGCACAACCACCACAGAAAAGGCATTAGAACTGAGAGAACGTGTGAAAAAGAAGAAGCCGAAATTTGTCAGGCAGGAAAGCTGGCGGTACAGACGCTTGAAGGAAAGCTGGCGCAGACCACGAGGCTTAGACAACAAGATGCGAAGAAAAATTAAAGGGTGGCCACCCACCGTAAGCGTCGGATACAGAGGACCAAAAGTTGCCAGAGGACTTCATCCATCCGGCTACAAAGAAGTTTTAGTATACAACGCTGAAGAAGTTGAAAAAATCGACCCGAAAACTCAGGCTGTACGGATTGCACACACGGTTGGTAAAAGAAAAAGAGCCAAAATACTCGTAGAAGCAAGAAAAAGGAAAATAACCATTCTAAATCTCAGAGAAGCTAAGGAAGTTGTTGAAGAAAAAAAGGAATTGATAGAAGAGGGGAAGGAAGAGAAACCTGAGGAAAAGGAAGAAGCAGAGGAAATAGCGGAAAAGGAAAAACCAAAACGCAAACGAACGAAGACGAAGAAGCGGAAAAGGAGGACGGAAAAGCAATGACAAGCCTCAAAAGCCAGCGGCGTCTAGCGGCTCAAATACTGAAAGCCGGACAAAACCGTGTGTGGATAGACCCGGAAAAAATGGATGATGTGGAAGCAGCAATAACTCGAGAGGAAATCAGAAAGCTAATCCATGAAGATGTCATTAAACTGCTACCAGAAAAAGGCGTAAGCCGCGTGAGAGCACGAATTCTGCATGAGAAGAAAAAGAAAGGGCGGCGACGTGGACCAGGCAGCAGAAGCAGTGCAGCCCATGCAAAAATTTCTAAGAAAGAGGCTTGGATGAGTAAGATTCGAGCTTTGAGAAAGAGGCTTCGTGAACTGAAAACCAGCAGGATAATCACCGAGAGTACATATCGAAAGCTGTACAAGATGGCGAGCAGCGGAAGATTCGGGTCAGTTGCTGATTTGGAGCGCTACTTGAAGACGCATGAGCTTTGGAGGAAACGCTGATGGCTAAAGGTGCACGTTATTGTGTTCCGTTTCGACGAAGAAGGAAGGGAAAAACAGATTATAAAGCAAGAAAAGCCTTAGTGCTTTCGGGAAAGCAGCGACTAGTAGCTCGTAGCACTCTTAAAAATGTAATCGCCCAAATAGTTGTGGCTAAACCCCGCGGAGACGAAGTTCTAGTTTCAGCCCACAGCAGAGAACTAGCGAAAAAATATGGATGGAAAACTCCCGGAGGAAATCTTCCAGCAGCCTATTTAACAGGGCTTCTCTGCGGATTAAAAGCCAAAGCCAAAGGCGTAAAAGAAGCAATTCTAGACACGGGGTTACATTCACCTTCCAAGGGTGCGAGAGTTTTCGCTGTGCTAAAGGGAGTTTTAGACTCTGGAATACACGTGCCGCATAGCGAGAAGAAACTACCAGATGAAAAAAGAATAGAAGGCGAACATATTGTGCAATATGCAGAAAGCTTAGTTTCTAACTCTGAAGAATACCAATCTAAATTTTCGAAATATCTGGAACAAAAACTTCCCCCAGAAAAACTTCCCGAACATTTTGTAAAGGTCAAGAAGAATATAATTGCCGCATTCGAAAGCGGAGGTCAGAAGGCTTGAGATTTAGAAGGAGAACACCTAGGAGAACATCGATAAATCTTGAGCAGTGGATTCCTAGAACTCGTCTTGGAAAGATGATTCAAGAGGGCAGAATAACATCTATTGAAGAAGTTTTTATGGAAGGCTTACAAATACGCGAACCACAAATCGTTGATGCGTTACTTCCAGACATCCAAGAAGAAGTCATAAACATAAATTTGGTTCAAAAACAAACAGACGCTGGCGAAAAATCAAGGTTTAAAGCGATAGTTGCCGTTGGAAACAGAGACGGCTACTTAGGTTTGGGTTCTGGAAAAGCAAGGCAGGTGCGAACAGCCATAGAAAAGGCTGCCATAGACGCCCGCCTAAAGATAGTCCCGGTGAGACGGGGGTGTGGAAGTTGGGAGTGCGGCTGCGGAAAATCCCACTCAGCACCCTTTCAAGTTGAGGGAAAATGCGGCGGCGTAAGAATAATTATTATTCCTGGACCACGAGGCTTAGGTCTCGTCGCAAGCGAAGTTGCAAAAGTAATTCTTGGACTTGCTGGCATAAAAGATTGCTGGATCAGAAGTTATGGTTCAACGAGAACGGTTCCTTCATTTGCGTATGCTGTTTTTGACGCGTTGAAGAAAACCTACAGCCTCATAACTCCAATGGATTGGGTGAGATAAGTGGCTGAAAAAGCGAAGGAACGCAAATGCATCGCAGTTGTAAGAATTCGGGGAACCATCAGAGCCTCGCGGCGTGTTAGAGAAACCCTACAGATGCTTCACTTAACAAGAAATAATTATGCAGTGCTAATCGATAGTCGTCCATCATTTCTCGGAATGCTTAAAACAGCTCAGAACTTTATTACATGGGGGGAAGCCTCAAAAGAAACTGTGAATATGCTAATAAGGGAGAGGGGAAGACTTGCTGGCAACAAGAAGCTAACAGACGAACACGCACAGAAAATTGGCTATGAATCCCTAGAAGAACTTGCAGAGACTGTATTCAACTGTCGCATTGAACATTGGAAGCTGCCAAACGTGCAGCCAGTTTTTAAGCTGCATCCGCCAACAAAAGGCTTCAAAGGCAAAATCAAAAAGGGCTACAGCATGGGCGGCGAGTTAGGGTACCGCGGAGAAAAAATCAACGAGCTGATAAAGCGGATGGTCTGAGCCTTAATTTTGACATTCTTGTTTGCGATATGTTTTATAGCTACTTTTAGAGTGGCATTGTACCAAGGAGAAAGCAAAATTTGAGTGCGAAGTGGCGGAGAAGTAGAAAACGTTCAAAACGATTCAACAGAGTTAAAGACAAAAAAACTCCTCAAACATTTCGAATTAAAAACTCAAGAATTAAGAGACAAACATACCCATACAGATATAGAATTCCAAAGGTTCGTAGAGAAAGAAAAAGGAGAGAGCCAGAGCCCCTAGTAGACGTTTTCGAAGAAAAGGATGAAATAATAGTTCTCGCCGAGTTTGCAGGGTTCAAAAGGGAAAGTCTAAGAACCCATGTAAAAAATCAACGGTTAACATTATCTGCCGAGGCTTTAGACAGCAAATACTATAAAAGTTTAAATCTCCCCAAAAGAGTGAATCCAAACACCATACGTACAAAATATAAGAACGGTGTGCTCGAAATACGATTGAAAAAGGCTATTGAGGAAGAAGCCATAGGCAAAGTAGCTGGTTAGAAAATGCCGCATAAACTCAGAAAAATCAGAAAGAAACGCGGTTCAAGAACCCACGGCTACGGTAGAGTAGGGCAGCACAGAGGAGGAGGGCAGAGAGGAGGGCACGGGAAAGCAGGGTTCAATAAACATAAATGGACATACGTGATAAAATATGAACCAAATTACTTCGGCAAAAGGGGATTCACCTCACCCAAAAGTCTGAAACAAAAAGCGAATGTCATAAATGTTGGAACACTCGACGAGATAGCTGAAAAGCTCTCAACAGAAAAGAAGAAGGGTAAATTCTTCATAGATCTGGAAAGGCGTGGCTACACAAAACTTCTCGGTGCAGGCAAAGTTACAAAACCATTAATCGTGAAAGTAGCGGCTCATTCAAAATCTGCAGCTGAAAAAATAAAAGAAGCTGGCGGACAAATCTTAATAGAAGCTCAAGAGCATGGAAGGTAGCGGTTAACCATGGCAGGCAGATTCCTAAGCCTATTCAAACCCGTTGCTAGGGTTCTTCCA
>DAOUTL010000038.1 GCA_030626685.1 Candidatus Bathyarchaeota archaeon
ATCCTCCCAGAACCACGAAAATATCCTTCCCAACGCCTGTGCTTCGTCTCTCTTAAAAAGACCGACCTTCCCACCTACGATATATGGAATTCGCCTGCGCCTAAGTTCGTGAATAAGGGGATCCGCAGATGTGCTAATACTTCGGGTCAGAACCCCAACGTCCGAGAACTTTATTGCTTTTTTCCTCAGCACTAAATCTTCTATCTGATCTACAATCCATCTGTCTTCATCTTCAGGCGTATCATGGCTCGCTATTCCCACAAACCCCTGCTCATCTCTAACAGGATCCATTGGTTTATAATGCGCCCGTTCAAAACTCTCAGCAAACTTATTCGCATTCCTAACGATTTTCTTAGTGCTTCGCCGGTTTTCACGAATTGTCACCGTATACGTCCCAGAAAATGTTTTGGAGAATGTATCAAAGAACTTTTCATCAGATCCCCTCCACTGATAGATGCTCTGCCTAGGATCTCCAACAACGAATATACTGCCATTCTTCCCAACAAACCCAATCAGTTCCGCTTGAGCCTGATTTATATCCTGATACTCATCAACGATGAGGTGTTGCACATGACTGAGCGTGTCAGGCTTGTCTCGTAGGTTCAGAACTGCTAAATATATCATCTTACCAAAAGTCAGCTGCCTATGTTCTTCGAGAAGCTCCTCATAACGCTTCAATTTATCATAGAACTCGGGCGCCTTCTTCTCCAACTTCTTTCTATCCAGCATTTCTCCCCAAACCATGTTCACTGTGCGAAGGAAGTTTCGACAACTTTCTGCATAGGTTCTTCCGAACCGTTGGATTCCGAGGTTCCATCCGTACCTCATCAGAAACGCTATCTCCTGGTTTTCGTCTAAGACGCCATGATTTCCAAACTTGAAGTAATCTTCAAGAATTCTCTTTGCATATGCGTGAATCGTTCCAATGTACATCTCACCAAGGCCAGCAGCTACAGTAGGACCAGCAATCTGTTCAATCATAATCCGATTAGCCCCCCTTCTGCTTCCAGAAAATGTGGATTCGACCTGAGTTCTTGTATTTCACGTCTTCCCTTGTAAGAGCTAAATGCATCAAAACCCTTTGAGCCGTCTTCTGCGTTACTCCAAGCTTCTTCGCAACTTCATTTGGCGTGACTGGATCAGAAAGAATATGATATACCGCCTCGTCATATTTGCCCATTTTAACCAATTTATTCTCTGAAGTACTGAATATAAGACTTCACATGCTCTAACGTGAATCACTTTCGTTTTGGAATTGTATGGCTTAGCTTGTCTTCGCGGTAGTACGCCATGAATGCCTTGCCACACTTCTCGCAGTCAAATCTCTTCACGTGAAAAACTGAATAATCCCATTCTTTCCTAGACTTAGAAACTTCAGTACCACACCTTGGACACTTAACCAAACCCAAACCTCCGCAAAGTATTCCTATAGGTTCCTTGATAAGATTTTCCTGTTTTCATCACGCGTGCGCGACTATATGTATTATTGCCCGAAAATCTAAAGTGATGAGTTTTTGCGTCTTCAGATGCCGCTAACTCAGGTAATTTGTAGAGGAGGCCTGACAAGTCGCAAGTGTTCTCACGTTAAGGATTCCTTAGCTCTTCAATGACCTTTATTTTGCCAAAAACTCTAGCTGGAATAAAAATAGTTGGTCGTTGTGCTATGATAGCTCTATCTTTGAGAACCTGATCAGCTGTTATTAAAACAGCATTGGTCAGTTGGGCTATCGCTAGTATAATTTTATTTTCATCTCTAGTTAGATTCTCCTTATCCAAGTCAAATAGTTCATTTTTTAAGCCGATTATTTTGATATTGTCCTTGAGTTCCCGTGACCTCAGGTTTGCCAACTCTTTAGAGACAGCGTCTTTACTTCCTTTGCCTTTGAACTGATCAACCACATCGAATATGAACTCTGGAATAACAATTTCAAACCCCTTGAAGTATCCGAGGCCAATAAGCCGCGAGAGGGAGTTTGAAATAAGGATGTTAATATCTGGCAGTATTCTACTATTAATCATAATGAGGGGCGTTGCTAGCCTATCAACATGACCGCATTCTTTTCTAAACACAATATCAAGACCTTCTTCCGTTCCTTCGATCAAGAGTGAACTAGATTTACATTCATCGCAAATAATCGCATTTTGCTTTGACGGAAATATCCGTCTTAGTTTAGCCGCATTTTTAGCATCTAAAGTCAATCCGTCGATTTTTTCAATCTCAGGAAGCATATTTTTGTTATAATCATCCAAGTTCCCTTGAACTACAAGTTTCTTTTCATAGTATTTGACCGTTAGACCATTAACTTTCCAAACTCCAAGTTCGTATTCGCTCTTGCTTGGTTCTCGTTCAGCCTTAAATTCTCTTAGAACTGTAACCAAATCTTGTTCCTGAAACCTTGACGAAACTTTCCAAACAATGGTTATTTGTTGAGGCATAAGGATTATCTAACCATTCGTTCATATAAATAAGTTGATCAATGATGCCAAAATCGATTAGTATAAGCTTCAGGGAGCTCGAGAAACTAAAAAATTACATATTGGCAACTGGTCTTAGAAGAGTGCCTACCACCAATGAATATGAACTTTTGAGAATTAGTGATGGCGAGGTGAGTTTTGTAGTATACCGATCAGGAAAGCTCGTATACGATGACACTGAAGCAACGCGGAAAATTATTGATGCTATTATGGTTGAAGAAAAGCAGGTTTATAACTACATTTTGGGGAGCGATGAAGTGGGCAAAGGCGAGTGGTATGGTCCCCTCGTAGTAGTATGTACTGCACTAACACCCTCCTTAATAAAGAAATATCGAAAATTAGGAGTAAGAGATAGCAAGACGATTAGTAAAAAAGAGCTATTTTCGTTGGAAAAAGAAATTTCCAAGAATACCTTTCCGAAACAGGTTAGCTATCTCTTACCAGAGACATACAACAAGTTGTATGAAGGCTTCAGAAAAGAAAAGAAAACACTAAATGACTTACTGGCTTGGGCTCATTCCGCGGCTATAAAAAGGGTTCTAGAGCTGATAAAGTATGAAAAAGTGAAGGTTATCATAGACAAAT
The DNA here is from genome assembly GCA_030626685.1 of Candidatus Bathyarchaeota archaeon. Lineage (GTDB taxonomy): Archaea > Thermoproteota > Bathyarchaeia > Bathyarchaeales > Bathycorpusculaceae > DAOUTL01. The sequence goes on from DAOUTL010000038.1 coordinate 3,061, forward strand.
TTGACATTGAGAAGACCTATCGTAGACTGTACACAATAGACAATTCAAAGGTGAAGATTATTCAGAAATCTAAGGGCGAAACTGAAATTCCCGTCGCCGTTGCCAGCATCTTAGCCAAAGTCCGTTTCGAAAAATTGGTGGACTCGTTGGACAAAAAATTCAACGTGGATTTGCGGAACTCAAGACCTGAAGACATTGATATTAAGATTCTTCCTTATGTTGCAAAACTTCACTTCAAGAATGTAAAGAAGGTGATCAAAGGAAAATAGCCATAGTTCTGCCTCTTACTGAGCAAATAACTTTTTACATTTCAATGCAATGAACAAAGAAAACATCGTTAGAGTAAAAAAGTTCCAATCTTATCGGATCTATTCATCTTGTTACTTCTTCTCTGTATCTGGTCCTCTTCCTTTGGGCTGCGCTTCTTCTGAAAGCGCTTCGTTGACCTTTATGAGATTCAATGGTGCCTTTGGTCTCAACTTCAACTATGTGTCGCGTGCCTGCTCGAGTAGCTACTACGTCAGGAATCCTTCTACTCTTTCCTATAGGCTTCGGTTTCTGATATCTTGGCAAATCTGCGCGCACCTTCCATCCCTTTCGCTCATACTTCTTGGCTATGGATGCAACTTTTCGGTCGTGTTTTCTTTGTGCTGCCTTTCCACGTTTCCTTCGCAACCACCTCACCTCCCTTTCTTGGCTTATCAGCGCACTTTGGATGTAACCGAAGCGGGCGCAATCTGCGGCGCTTCCATTGGTCGAATCAATTCTTTCTTTGGCATGATCCAGTTAATGATTGGTGCGTATACTTCGCCTCCGCGACTACTGGACACCGTTATGACACAAGCATATTTCAACCTTTGATTAGAGACCGGTGAAAAGAAATGAGGAATCACATTGATGGTCCAAGGACCTTTACTTCCCCTTCGAATTATTTTCCGTGCTTTATATGTACAGAAACACCTTGATTCTCCCAAGCTTATCTGTGGCATCAGTGGGATCCCAAACTTGACACCTGGTCGTGCAAACTTGAGGCGAACATAATCTGCTTTCTCCTCTTCAAACATGGTGTGTAATTTTCCAACAACTAGGGTTACATCAAATTCGTCCGCCTCATCGGGGAAAAGAAGGCGATATCTATGATATTTGTTCGCATCTTTTGATTCAAATTCACCCTCCAATAAGTAGCAGGCGCGCCAGTTCTGCGAATACAAGGCTCTTGTCTTGTTTGGTTTACCAAAGCCCTGAATGCTGTGGTCTGGTACACCGTTTGCTCGGTTCCATAGATACTCACATGAACTTAAAATGAGGGCCTTGACAAGAAACGGTGAAATATCAGGATATTTTGAGACTATGGATGCGGCCAAGCTGGCAACTGCAGGGCTACACAAACTTGTTCCTACACTCTCCGACTCCTCGTTATCCTTGTTAGAAGTAGAGCATACACCTAATCCCGCACTCGAAAAAGATACGACCTGCTTACCAGAGTAATTCGCGTTTAAATTGCCACCGATCGCCATGACTTCAGGTTTTATGAAATCAAACGAAGGCGACGATCTCGTGAATGGCGAAGGCCAACCCGCCTTCACTAGATTTGAATCACAATCCGCATAGCTACCAACAGTAAGTGCGTTTCGACAATCCCCTGGGAAGAATACTTTGTGGAGACCAATGTATTTGGGGTATGCAAATCCGTTATTGATGTGATACCTTATCAAAGGTAGTTTAATATTTCCGGCACAAGAAACAACAAATAGGTTATGTCTGAAGATCATCTCATCCAACGCTTTCGTAAGGGTAGGATTCGGTCCATCCGCGGCAAACGAGAAACTAAAGACATTTGAGATAAATCGATACCTTATTACAGTCTCGAAAATAACCTTCAAAAAGTCTCTTTCTATGGCGTCGCCCTTTTCGAAATTCTTAACCATTATAACCTTAGCTAATGGATTCTTATTCTTCCTAATGTCTTCGCCATAGATTGCCAGGCCCGAGACCATAGATCCATGCCCATCTAAGTCCTTGCATGGGTTCTTATCTTGAGTGGTATAGTCATACATATCCTCTATGAAATCCTTGAGAAGCCTATGACCTAAATTGATCCCAGAATCGATCACACAAACGGAAGGCACAAATTCCGGTGTTGTTTCTGGTGAAAGACTAATGACAGGAGTTGCAGAGGCAAGTGAAAGTGGCGATAGTTCATTAGTCGTCAATTCAATCTTTGGCATCTTGAATACTTTAGTGACAGCTTCTACTTCATCCGCTATCTCTTCAACTGCTCTATACTTCAATAGGCCACTTAGGATCAACAGATTCTCTGAAATGTAACTTCTATCTATATCTCCCAAGTCATTCGACCTTACATATTTGATGATTGATTGCTCTATCTTTTCCGGCTCCTCAATTCCGCTTAGACTTGCAAGTTCAAAAGTGAACCAACCTCTCTGGTCAGGCTTGCTTCTTAGTTCCTCTACTACGGACTCCTCTACTTTTTCGGATAGAACGGTTTCACGCAATTCTTTTACATACTTGTGGTTTTTTCTTAGGTTGTACAAGAACAATTGATATCGTTCTTTCTGTAAACTCACCTTCACTGTTTTTTCATCAATGACATCGACAACAGAAACTTTAAGGTTCTTAATTGTATCCTGAACAGGTTTCCAAGATAACGCGTCTGAAAAGCCGACAACAAAATACATTTTCGGATCTTTGAGGATTTTTGTCCTTTTCAAGGATGTTGAGTGAATCCTCTTAAAGGAAGAACTTAATTCCTCATAATTTGCCCCACTTGACTCCGGAAATCTCCTCTTCTTCTTTCTCCCGCGAGGTTCATATTTTCTCCTCTGCCGCACTGTGGGTTCTAGATGTATGTGTTCGAAATTCTTGCCAAAGCGTGCTTGTCTTTCATTCTCTGACGACAGCCTGATTCCTCCATATGCAAGCAGGGAACTTTAGTTCAATTATACCTTAGTATATAAGGGCAAATAATTTATATATAAGGTTTTCTATACTAAACTATTGGTGAACCATATGGCAAAAACGGAAGTCGAAACTCCTAGGAAAGGTCTTCTAGATGTATTAATGATGCTTCAAACCGGAGAGAAGTCATTTACGGAGCTAAAAGCCTTAGATCTGAGCCCCAACACCGTTCTCTCAAGGCTAAGGGAAGCACAGAAAAAGGGTCTCGTCGACCAAAAGCTATTCCCCAGAAAGGGCAGAAAACCGAGTATTAAGTACGTACTTACAGATGAAGGAGAGAAAGTACTCAAAATGTACGAATCTATTCGTGAAAGATACACAGAGCTGAGAGCGGGACTCCAGAATCTCCAAGAGGAAGTACGGAAAAAAGAAAAGGAAATGAAATATCTACTATCCTCTAACACAGAATCTGCTTCTTGACACAACTCCCCTCACAGGTGGAACAAATTATTTGAAAATCCGAGGAATTCTCGAGGACGATGGACATGCCTACATTCATGCGTTTATCATATGCCTCCCTCAGATAAAGAAGATAGCACCAATCGTGTTTTTGGTCGACCTCGGAGCAACAACTACAACAATCTTAGAAGGAGATTGTATAAGGCTGGGAATCGATTGCGACAGTCTTGAAAAAGCGCCTGGACCCACCGTCGTGCCCGGCGGAAAGACAGAGACATACATAATGTGTGATGCATTTCTTATCTTCGAAACCACAGAAGGAGAATTGGAATACGAAAAACTAGAAAAGATCGATGTACTCAAGCCGAAAACCGATAGCATACTTTTGCCTTTTAGCTTACTCGGAGTTGACATTATCAGCAGGTTTAAACTCACATACAGCAAAAATGACGGCTTGCTACTGGAAAAATGAATCCAGTTACATAAACCAGTTTGAAATGCGCGACCAATGACAAAAATTTTTAACTCCGTAGCCTTTTAAGTTGGTCAACAAGTTCTCGAATTTCGTTGATCATGGCTCGATGTTCCTCCATGGCTTTCGCAAACGTTTCCATGACCATGATTTGATGTTCCTGGATTTTCTCGAGTCGTTCAAGCCTCTCTTCCATGTGTTCCACTCGACTTGGCATGAGCAAATAATCATAAGCAAGCTGAGGATCCAAAATGTCTAACTCGCCAAGCCCCTCACTTTCATCAACCTTTGCAACATCGCTGCTAAACTCAAAATATCTTCCAACAAGCCTAGCTAACGGATCTGAAACTGCAAAATGAGGCTTCCTAGAAAGAGAAGGCCTACCCAACCTCATATCAAACTTCTCCTCTAAAACGTGAGCAAGCCAGCAAGCCTCATAAAATGCATCAAACAACAACCCATAACTATCCCGACCATAAACAACATCACAAAAGATCTCTAGGCTACCAGTATTCTTACGCACAGTCAAACCACACTCCCTCCCCACCAGCTGAGTCCAATTAGTCAACTCAACCCTACGCCAATCAATAGCCCTAGAAGGCTACTTCAAAACAGAAAACTTAAAAGCCACATTATGCAACCTCACCACCCTATCCCCACCAACCTTCTAAAAATGAGGTGGTGCAGCGAATCGTTAACGCAAATTTATGCTAACGATAATAAAGAGACAGCTGTAGCTAACAAGTCGCAGCAAACTTCTAGTGTGGAATTTTAGGCGCCCCAGTCAAGGCTTCGACATTACAATTAAGTCTTTAGTAATTTCATATTTTTCATCACAAGCATCTAATAGCTGGTTGTGAACGTACATTGGTGGAGTCTTTGAATAATACAAGATTGTTACTACTCCCTCCTCTTTTGCGACGTTCACGGCCGGAACGAAATCACTATCTCCAGTAACCAAAATTGCTTTATCGATAGCTCCTTTACAACTGAGCTTACATAAATCCACAGAAAACCATATGTCTACACCTTTTTGCTTAAATGCATTTCCTATCTTTTGCAATCTTCCTAGTCTAATTTCGAATCTTGGCAATTTCCTTAAATGTGCCATGAAAGCATCCATTCGCGAGTACCTTTTTCTTTCCGTTTCTGTTGGAGGATCGCTTTGATATGGCATACAGTGATAATAATAAGTTCTCACTCTTTCACAACCAGCGTTACTACATAATATATCAGAAAACTTTTCATAACTAAACGCTGGTCTCTTGAACACTTTCTCTAACACGTTATTAAAGTAAGCACCGTCAATCTGAACAATAGCTTTACTCATGCATAAGCAATCTGGGAATTAGAAATAAATACCTATCGTCCTAAAGCGAACGATAGGGGGTATAAGCAATAGTATTCAGAGATGCGCGCGCATAAAAATATATATCCTATACATATACTACTAAGTAGTTAGGGGATTATATGAAAACACTGGAAAGAAAACTAGAAATCCCTCCCGAACCCAAGAAAATACAAGAATCTATCCTTGCTTTGCGTTCACGCTTAAGCCCGAGCAGTGGAATTGACTGGGACTCGTTGGCTGTTTGGGCCGGGAACAGGATTCCACAGTACCTTTGGGCAAAATGGAAAATGAAACTTAGAGAGGAGGGCTTTACGTGGCAGAGGTTCCTAAAACTAATGAAGTATAGAACCGCCGATGCGATTCTTTGGGCGAATGGTAGAATATCGTGGGAGGACTTTGTGAACAAGGTTTTAGAATCCATTAGGGGACCCCTCGGTAAGGCTCTAATCGAAAGTGGCTAGAAGTCTATCGGCGCGAAATGTCAAAACCATCCTATCAAAGAACAATAAAATAAAGATAAAAACCAAAAAATAGCAACAACAAAGGGGATTTGCGGGTGATATCACCATGGTGGGGAGGGTTCAAATCCAACCCCCTGCGCTTTAGGATGAACCCGTGATCGGAAATGGTGACCCTGGGGGGCGACTTCATAATACCAAACCAAATCATAATTTAACACTCAACTCAATTAGGCGCTCAAGTTAAGGTCTGTCTTCACTTTTAAACCTAAACCATTTAAGAGGCTTTCATCTTGTAGCACGTGAACTTGGTGTTTATCGTGATCACCACCTACGCCAAAACCGTTGAACAACTAAAAAACAGACTCATAAAGGAACTTGGAGACAGAATAGAATCTATTGTCCTTTACGGTTCAGTTGCCAAAAAAACGACGCACGAAGAAAGCGACATAGACCTCCTCATAGTCACACGAGAAGAAGACAAAAGCCTCTACAACAAGATTTCAAAAATCAGAACACAAGTAGACCTAAAAAGCAACACACTCACAGCCATAGTTCACCTAACAAACAAAGAACTTGAACGCTACACCAAGCTCGGCTCCCCCTTCATAAAAACCGTAGCAGAAGAAGGAATAATACTCTATGACAAAGGAAACTTCAAAAAACTTCGCCAAAGCCTCATTGGAAAGAGCTGAAAAAGCCCTAAAATCAGCCAAACTGCTTGAACAAAACGGAGAACTCGAAGACGCCGCCTCAAGAGCCTACTATGCCATGTTCCACGCCGCAAGAACCATCCTATCCAGCAAAGGCGTAACCGCAAAACCCACCGAGGAACCATATTCCTCTTCAGCGAAAAAATAGTGAAGCGAGGCATCCTCAGCGAAGAATTTGCAGACACACTCAGAAAAGCCTTCGACCTAAGACAAAAAAGCGACTATGAACTCTACACCCAACTCAACACCAAACTATATTTGGCTCCAAATAGAGGGGCCTACACCCATTGCACACGCACACACTTAAAAAACATGTCAAAAAACTATATAACGTGAAACGTTCAGTAATGCTAAGAAAGCGTTTAGAGGTTTCAATGAATGTGCATCTTAGGTAAAGACAAACTGAAAGAACTCATCAAAAAATACAAATGCATATACCCGTATGACTACAATCTGCTCGACGGAGACAGCTACGTCTTAACAGTTAAAAAGGAAACAACCCTCCACTATTTAGAGCATAAAA
>DAOUTL010000164.1 GCA_030626685.1 Candidatus Bathyarchaeota archaeon
GCTGCTCTGGGTCAAACGTTCATTGAAGAAGCTCCCGTTGTAATAGTTGTTTGTGCAAATGAAACTCGTTCCTCACAAGGTTATGGTGTGCGCGGTAAAACTCTATATTGCATACAAGACACAGCCGCCGCCATACAGAACATTCACTTGGCTGCTTACTCGCTTGGGTTAGGCACATGCTGGGTTGGTGCATTCAGAGAGGAAGAAGCAAGAAAAACATTGAAAATTCCTCATGGAATAAGACCGGTAGCCATAATTCCAGTGGGTTATCCAGCTGAGTCTCCCTCGCCGCGGAGTAAAAGGTCCATAAGTCAAATAGTTCATTACGAAACCTTTTAGGCGGAACCGTTTCCATGAAAATGCGTAGTTATTATCTGGGCGAACTTACATGGCCAGACATGAAAGAATTCTTAGCGGTGCATGATTTGGCTGTTGTGCCTGTTGGAAGTTGTGAACAGCATGGTCCTCATTTGCCCATGGGGTTTCCGAACAAAAGAAATAAGCGAAACAGGAGTCATAGGCGACCCCGCAAAAGCTTCAAAGAAAAAAGGCGAAGCCGCTTGGAAGCTTACTGTCGAAAGGCTTGCAGATTTGCTGGCTGAACTTGACAGAATGTGATGAATCGCGTTGTAGAGGGTTAGGTTAAATAGGAAAGAGATTAATCAATGATTTGTATTTAAAGCATTTGAAGGATGCCGTTATGGATAATTTAGAAGAAGGTTTGAGATGGCTTGATCAAGCTAAGGCTGATTTGAAAACTGCTAGGGACTGTTTAAAAGATGGAAATTATTACGCAACTGCCTTTTTCTCCCAGCAGTCAGCTGAAAAAGCTCTTAAAGGTTTTTTCTACTCGAAGGGCTATAGGGCTTTGATAACTCACTCTGTGACAGAGCTTTTGGAGGAATTGTCGAAACTTGAGGGTGTTTTCAGAGGATTTGTTGACTACGGAAAGGAGCTTGACAGGCATTACATAGGATCTAGGTACCCTAACTTTTACCCGAAAGGACCAGCTTACAAGTATTATACAGAGGAGATGGGTGAAAAATGCTTAAACTACGCAGAGTTAATATTGAGAGAAGTGAGGAAATTTTTAGAAAGATAGACGAGTACGTGGAAGAGGTTGTTAAAAGCCTCAACCCTTACTTGGTTATTCTATTCGGCTCTTTTGCTACGGGTGACATAAACGAAGGCTCTGACGTTGATATATTGGTTGTTGCAGATTTTGAAGAGAGTTTTCTTGATAGAATAAAAAAGCTGGTGGACCTGAATAAATTTAGGATACCTGTCGAACCGGTAGGCTACACGCTTAAGGAATTTAACGAAATGAAGAATAGAAAGAACGCTTTTATCATAGAAGTTGTAGAAAAGGGTAAAGTTATGTATAAATCGTAGCCAAGGGAATTTTAGGTTTGGCTGCCTTTTAGAACCTCATTTATGTAAGCTTTCAGTGTTAAGAGTATTTTCTCTGCTTTCTTAACGGCGTCTTCACCCGCAGCTGCGTCGTATCCCACCTCCGGATCCCATATCCTAGCGGGTGTTACCATTGGATACCTCGGTTTTATGGTGTGCTCCTCTAGGAAAATAAGGCTTCTAAATACTTCTCGCAGTTTTTCCTCCCACTGTTCGGGGGGAAAGCTTAGCACTTCAGAGGCGAAGTATCCAGAAATTATGTGTTCCCTCACGTCTAGTCCTTTCATGGCTAAAACTGCCTTCGCAGCCTTTTCAGCGCATTGCTGAGCCATAAAAACGGCGTTAGCGTAGAGTCCATTTAATTGGAGAACTTTACCTGACTCGAGGTCTGATTTGGCCTTTTTGAGAAGAAGCTTGGCTAGTTTTAAATGGCTTTCCTCAGATCCCATCTTCTACCACGCTCAACATATATAAGATTAGCCTTTTTCTTAACATGCTCCAGAAGTTTGCTGATAAAACCATCCCTTTCATAAAGGATTTTGTAGCCGATTAGGAGATTTTGCATTAGCGGAGATGGTGTTAATGCTTCTTCTAATGCCTCTTTCCTATTTAACAACGTTACTGAGACTCTGATGCCGTACTTCAGTATTGCTTCTCCAGTTATGCCGCTTGTTAGGCTGATTCTTTCCAACGGATTTTCAGGTGTTTTCTCTGTGACAACCAACAAATCGTAATCTGAAGAGGGTTTTTCGAAGCCCTTAGCCCTTGACCCGTAAAGTATTATGCATAGAATTTTCAGCTTGCCGAGGGCATCCATTAGATCCTTTAACGCTTCTTTGAAAGAGTTTTCAACGGTGCTCACGCGGCATCTCCCATTTGGTTAATGAACAGACAACTAAATAACGTTGGCGGTTGGATGCGAAAAATTTTGGAGAAAGAGCTGTTGAAAAATTGAATTATCAGACCTCTAAAAATACCTTAATATACGGGCTGTCTTGTTAGTTGATTGAGGAAGCGTTTTGCGTTACTTGGAAATTGCAGATGCTTACGAAAAAATCGAGGCTACAACTAAAAGGCTGGAAATGACGGATCTGTTAGTGGGTCTTCTTAAAAATACACCAAAAGAAATCGTCGACAAGGTTGTATACTTAACTCAGGGTAAGATATATCCGGATTTTGTTGATCTTGAAATAGGCGTAGCTGAGAAACTTGCAATAAAAGCCCTCGCTCGAGCTTCCGGGGTAAGAGAAAGCGAAATTGAAGAAAACCTTAAAAAGACGGGAGACATCGGAGAGGCAGCCCAGAAATTTATAGCTAACAAAAGACAAGTGACATTTTTCCAGCAGCCCCTAACAGTTCAAAGAGTCTACCAAACTCTCGACAAAATGGCTAAAGCTTCAGGCTCAGGCGCAGTTGACCTTAAAATGGCGCTTTTAGCTGGGCTTTTGGCTGATGCAGCTCCTAAAGAAGCCAAGTACATTATGCGGACAGTTACCGGAAAACTTCGCTTAGGAATCGCAGACATGACTGTTCTCGACGCTTTAGCAATAGCCTATGGCGGCGGAAAGGAAAACCGTGGATATTTAGAACGTGCATATAATGTTTCCTCGGACCTCGGAAGAGTCGCAAAAACAGTTGCTGAGAAAGGGTTAGAAGGTGTAAAAAAATTTGAGATCTCTGTTGGCGAGCCCATTA
>DAOUTL010000008.1 GCA_030626685.1 Candidatus Bathyarchaeota archaeon
GACGCCCTGCTCAGTGCTGGTTTTTTTCCTTGAAAGTTTACTGTGCACCACAGCGGCTGGTGCTGTTGCAACAAACAAGCTTATGGCAATTGCCAATGGCAAATCAATTATCGTTTGAAGCGAGCTGAAGAATGAGACTCCTATGAATCCCATGAAGTCTGTAAGCAGTAAGAACAGTACCATGGCTATTCCGCTGCAAACTCCGAATACTTTGTATGGAAGCATTTCCACCATGGGCGTTTTGGGCTGCATGGTATGTGCCAAGTAAATAAACATAAGCGAAAGAATCGGTGTAAACAGGTACGTGTAGAGAATTACACCAGAATACATTGATATGCCTACGCTGTAAATGGATTCCACGCTAAACAAAATGTAGAAACAGAGAGACATCAAGACCATTACTATAATAAAAGTTTCCAAGAGCATTCCAAGCCGTTCAGCTGCAGCCTTAACACGCATAGCCCTAGTTTTGAAAATATCCTCAGCTTTTCTTTCAAGAAAATGCCCGATATCACCACCTATGATGACTGTTGAAGCATAGCCAGAGAGAAAATCCTTGAAAACATCGAGAGGGTTCTTCTTAGCCGCCTTTCCTATGGCTGTCAGCGGGTCTATCCCGAAAATTTCCACATCTTTTATGATTTCTCTCGCCTCGCTTCTCATTGCGGGCATCAACTCAACTTCTGTGAGTCGTTTGAAACTTGTGTAGGGTGCTACGCCTCCAGAAGCCATAACACTAATGTATGTGGCTGCAAAAGGCATCTCCCTTTCTAAACTGTGTGCCCTTTCGCTAGCTCTGGATACAGGTATTAACAGAAAACTTATCGCTACGTAAAATGGAAGCGGCACCAAGAAGATTATTGGGATGAAGCCGTAAAGATACAGAATCACTATGGATATTATCGATACTGGAAGCGTTAAAAGTGCGATGAAAAACATTAGTGAAACGTATGTCTCCGGGTAAATCTTGATTTTCGCCCGTTCCAGATAATCCTTAAACTCAACGATATGCCTTAAAAAGGATGGAGCCGCTCTCCCAAAGAGGCGGAAGGACCAAGCCTCAAGGGTTTCTAGAAATGGCAATTGCCTCCACCTCCTCCCCTGCGAGAATTTTTTCATAAATTTTCTCTGACCTAGCATAGTACTCCGCGATTATTGCAGCTACATCCCTGTAGCTTCTTATGTCACGTTCGCGCATCCAGTGTAAGACATCCCTGCGTCTTTTTATTTCGGCAAGCAGCTCCTCTTTGCTGGCGCCCACTCTTTCAGAAATTGCTGATAACATCACGCTTTTGTCGAATGCTGGTGAATAGCTGTCTTTTGTTGGATGCCATTTAAAAACACATTTGTAATCTTCGTAATCTGCAATTTCGTTAACTGTTATTATACGCCTATACGCCTTTTTTTCGTTATCTTTTATGAGGTGGACCCTTTGAATAGATAGAACAATGTTCATCAACGGAATGTAAGCAGGCGCGATATCCATAGGTTTCTGCGTTAAACGTTTAACCGCTGAATCTAGGTTTTCAGCGTGCATTGTGCACATGCCTCCGTGACCCGTGGCCAAAGCTTGGAAAAGCACGTAAGCTTCTTGACCTCTTACCTCACCCACGATTAACACGTCTGGGCGATGTCTCATTGAAGTTTTTACGAGGTCAAAGAGTGTTACTGCTCCGATGCCGCTTCCGCCTAGACCGTAGCTTTGTCTGGCGATAAGCGAAACCCAGTTTTCATGGGGTAAGTTGAGCTCCGCGGTTTCTTCTATAGTGATTATTTTGCTTCCAGGCTTTATTAGGCAAGCTAAGGTGTTTAGTGCTGTGGTTTTTCCAGCTGCTGTCCCACCTAAAACCATTATCGAAGCCCTGTTTTCGAGGCATATCCAGAAATAGGCTGCCATCTCCTCGGAAAAAGTGCCTAAGTTTATTAAGTCTATTATTGAGTAGGGGTCTTCTCTAAATTTCCTAATGGTGAAAGCGGTTCCGAAAGGTGTGACTTCACGTCTGTAACAAACTGCAAGTCGATGCTTGCCAGGTAAAGAAGCATCAACTATCGGAAAGGCTGAGCTTACATGTTTTCTAGCCATATGCACAAGCTTAACAACCATGTTATCAAGCTCTTCATCACTTCCAAATTCGAGATTTGATTCGATACTTTCATATTTCCTGTGCCAAACGTAAACTGGCTTATTAACTCCGTCGCATGAAATATCTTCAATATTTGGGTCTCGCATAAACGGGTCAATTCTGCCAAAGCCCACGAGGTCTCTTTCGGCGTGATAAAGAATCTTGTACCATGAAACGTCTGGCAACCAACCCAAGCTTATACGGTATTTGTCAACAATTTTCTTAGCTTCTTCTGCGAAGAATTTTCTAGGATCGAGAATTTCCTCTTTTGGTGACTCTATTTCTGCAAGCAATATTTCCAAAATGCGATCGTAAACGCCTCTCTCAAGCGGATCAAGCTGAAGCTCATCTAATACATACTTATACTCGCCTGTTTTCGGGCTCTGCACTATGGCAACGTGTGCAAAGGGTTCATAAAGCGGGTATCGTTCCACAATTTTGGATCCTTTAGGTATGGGTCTTGGTGGGGGTGGCGGAACGGCTACTTGTTTACGTTTTCTAAATTTTGATCTGATTCTTTCTCTGAGTCGTAGTGTCGTCATGACATCTCTCCTATACACTTTATTGACGATACAGTCTATTAAATATTATGTCTCACGAAACATTACTCACTCCTCCATCATTATGCCATTCTGGACATTTAACTCGCTGTTCTCTGCATTGACCCCGTTTTGAGAGCAAAGGCTCACAGTGCTATCTTCGATTTCTACGTCTCCATTTTCCACAAATATTCCATCTTATGCATAGGCAAGAGTTTTAACGAAGTAACAGAACAACTTAAAACGCTATGAGGAGGATGCTACTTGAAAAGTTTCATGGCGTTTGCTCTGGAAGACTTTCCGTTAATAAAATCTGGGGATGACGTGGCGAAAATAATTGTCGAAACAGCTAGAAAAAACGGCTTAAAACTTGAAGACGGAGACATAATAGCCGTTACGCAAAAAATTTTTTCGAAAGCTGAAAAAAGAGTGATGAGATTAAAAGACGTTGTTCCTTTAAAAAAAGCTGAAGAAATTGCAAAAATAACAGGGAAAAGCCCGAAGTTTGTCGAATTAGTTTTGAGAGAAACAAAAAAGGTAGTGAAGGCTTCTCGTGAAATATTGTTGGTAGAAGATAAACGCGGCTTAATTTGTATAAACGCTGGAATAGACAAGTCAAACGTGGAAGGCAGAGGCAACTTTGCATTATTGCCAGAAAACCCTGACATGTCAGCTGAAAAATGCCGTCTGGAAATCAAGAAACTAACGGGAAAAAACGTTGCAGTAATCGTGTGCGACACCTACAGTCGCCCCTTTAGACGTGGACAAGTAAACTTCGCTATAGGCGTGGCTGGAATTAAACCGTTCAAAGATTATCGAGGAAAAGAGGATCTTTTTGGACAGATTCTGAAAGTGAAAAATGTCGCGGTAATAGATGAAATTGCTGCTGCAGCAGAATTACTTATGGGGCAAGCAAAAGAAGCAACACCTGTTGTCGTTTTTAAAGGCTTAAACAATTTTGTGAAGTTTTGTGAAAAACGCAGTATAAATGAACTACGTATTTCAAGCGAAGAAGACCTATTCAGAAACGCATTGTGATTATAAACATTGTTTTGCGCCCGGAAGCGCGCGCATCTTCTCTCTTTCGGTAGCATATCTCCGATTTAATTCAGTATGGTTATAACTGCCTTGAAAAACAGATTATCTTACTAGTGATACAATCCTCAGAATAAATCGACTGCCTGAAAGCATCGCCATAGTCGGTGGAGGATATATAGCCGCTGAATATGGCCATTTCCTTTCTTCAATGGGATCAGAAGTTACGATAATTGGCAGAAATCCACAGTTCCTACCAAAAGAAGAACCAGAAGTATCAGCACTAGCCAAAAGGGAGTTGCCGAAGCGCATGAAAATCATCACTAACCACGAGGTGCGAGAGGCAAGAAAGACATTGACAGGTCAGAAAAAACTCGTTGCTGTTAACAGAGCGAATGGAAAAAAGATAGAAATAACGGCAGAGGAAATACTGGTCGCTACAGGAAGGCGCTCAAACACAGATGTGCTTCACCCAGAAAGAGGGGGAATAGAAACAGACCAGAAAGGATGGATTATCGTCAATGAATATTTGGAGACTTCGCAACCGAATGTTTGGGCCTTCGGCGACGCAAATGGTAAGTACCAATTCAAGCATGTGGCAAATTACGAATCTTTAGTAGTATACTACAATGCCATACTGAAAAGGAATGTCAAAGTAGATTACCACGCCGTACCTCACGCCGTCTTCACATATCCCGAAATTGGAAGTGTCGGGTTTAGAGAGAAAGAAGCAATAGAGAGACACGGTAAAGACAAGGTGCTAATCGGAATCCAGAGATATGAGGACACTGCCAAGGGAAAAGCCATGGGTGTAAAAGACTATTTTGTCAAGGTTATCGTTGAGAAGGAATCAATGAAGATCTTAGGAGCACACATCATCGGACCATATGCTTCTGTTCTCATACAGGAAATAATAAACCTAATGTACCCTCCTGAGCAAAGCGCAGAACCAATAATTAACGGAATGCACATCCATCCAGCCCTAAACGAGGTGGTAGAGAGGGCGTTCCGTTCACTTATGCCCTCAGAGCAGTACCATCACGTTATTGAGAACTACGAACTTCCTATGAGCTAACAGCACGAGCGAAAAGATATTCAGCCAATCTTGCAGATCCTATTTTGCTAGATCCCTGATTGTTCTGATTCCTGAAATTTTCATTTTTTTCTGGGTCTTTCTTCCAACACCGATAAGATTTACCTGAAAATCTTTTCAGATTTCTAGGCGGATTATGCTCGAAGGAAACCTTTGAGGTTTTCTTTGATAGACTTGAAAAAAGTATGTTCGATTTTCTCAGGTTCTTGGAGGCTTTCAAGTTGTGCAATTCTGAAGTAAGCGGGGGGATGTGGATCAAACCGGAGCCATTCAGACCTGCGGTAACCTTGAAAGGCTGGCTCTCTCTTATATAGGGGAAAAAGCCTTCTGAAGGCAATTTTTCTCAAGGCTTCTGCCAATACCTTTGGCTGACCAATCATTTTGGCTGAATCTATGTCTGCTCGGCTTTCTAGGAACTTTCCAAAGAAGAAGATGAGCCCCGTTGCCAGCAGGAAATAGATCCAGAAGGATAGAAAGCCGAAGTAGAATAGATATGGCCAGAACACGTAGAAGCGTAACAAGAATTCTGCGTTAGATAAAGAGGCTAAGACCAATGGATCGTGGGCTTTTAGATGGCTCATTTCATGACCGATGACGCTTAGCAGCTCATCTTCTTCAAGCTGCGTCATAATTCCAGTTGTAACCATTATAGTTCCTAAACCGGGGCTTGGACCAGCGGCTGCGGCATTGGGAACTATAGAGTTTACTACTACAATCTCTGGCATGGAAAGGCCAAACTTGTCAGCTGCTTTCTTGACGATTTGGAAGAGGTTAACCTTCTTAACTGAAAGATTCTCCAGCTTACAATCTATCCCATAAGCCGAGAAAATTCCACTAGCAGTTTCGCAGTCAATCGGTCTACCAACAGCGATGGAAGCTTCATAAATTCTCTTTCTAATTTCGAAGATGTTTTGGGCATATTTTTTCCGAAACTCTTTGAACTTTTCAGGCGAAAAATAATATTGTAAAAGGAGGATTTCTGGTTGATCTTCGGTGATTTTCCAGTTGCCACTTTTGGCTACAATTTTTCCAGAAAAAAGTGATAACATAAATCCTAGGCCAACTACAATCAAGGGTGCATACTCGACGAATATCCAGAAGAATAGAAAAGTGATGGCGGTTAAGGCGATGTAAAGAGGAAGCATGGATTCTGTGAATATTCTGCCAATTATCCCGCTGCTTTCACTTTCTGGAATAACTTTTTCCCCGGCATGAAAGCTAGATATAAGGTGGTTTTGCGGATTTCCTCCTCATACAATTGGACCATTAAAAATAGGTCTTCGTATAGCTGGTCCATGAAAGATTTGGGGATGTCAGGGTCGCTTAATTCCATCATTACTCCTATTGGAATACTAGGGTTAACTGTTACATTTACATGCTGATTTGTTTTAGGAACCAAAACTCTGTAAGAAAGATAGGATAATCCGTTTTCAGCGATGATGCGTATATTTCTGAAAGCCCTGTATTTCTTGTGTTGAAGCAAGTATTGGCGTCTCAAATATTCAAGGAGAAACTTCAAGTTTCCAGGGGAAAGCTCAGTATCAATAGTGTATTTTAACTCACTGGCGTAATTTTTTTGCAAGTTAAACCACACTAAAACTAACATGAATAAAGAAATTTAAGTTTCACTGATAACTTTATTGTTTGGAATATTAGCTGCTCTGGCGCTTGCATCATTAAATATTTACTTGAAGCCCTCAAAACAATATCAATCAGATATAATAAGGTATGTATATAACAAATTAGTGATGCAGAATGCTACTTGAAATAATTAAATCAAAAGGGCTTAGGCGGCTTGGGAGAAAGCATCCTTAAGAAATTGGGATTTGACGAGGTCTATAACGTCCTTGGTGGCATGAAAGCTTGGAACAGTCTGGGGTATCCCCTTAAAAAGAGTGAATCTGCAATTTTAGGCGCTCTCTAATTTCAATGGTTTACTCGCGCGCTAAGTTTCTGAACGTAAGAAGTCTGGAAAGGTTATTGCTGAACCAAAAGAACTGACCAGAATCACAAAATCACGCTCTCTCTCTTGAGTAGTTCGAGAGGAAGTTTTATTTCCCTTCCCTGCGCACTCATGTTTAGGGAAACATTATGAAGGTTAGACCTGACAGGACTTTAGATTGTCTGGGTTTATACTGCCCTGAACCTGTCTATAGAACAAGAATGGAATTGGGTGACATGAGAATTGGAGAAGTTCTGGAAGTTCTGGCTGATGATCCAGCGGCAGAGGCGGATATACAAAGTCTTGTAAAGCGTTTAGAACAAGAGATAGTAGATGTAAGTAAGGATGGAAATACTGTTCGGATATTAATTAAAAAGGTGAAGTGACCAGTAGAAGGGAGGTATAGTATGTCCCGGAAAAAGAGGATACTGTACGTGCAATCAAGTGGAGTTGACACGCCAGAACGCACTTATGCGCCATTTGTTTTGGGTACTACAGCAGCAATGATGGATATAGACGCAACCATCTACTTTCTCATAAAGGGCGTCACTGTAGTTAAAAAAGGAGAAGCAGAAAAGATCAAACTAGGCAGCTTTCCGTCACTTAAAGAGGTAATGGATCAAGCGACAAAAGCTGGGGTTAAATTACTTGTTTGTGAACAAAGCACACAACTACTAGGGCTTTCCCGCGGAGACTTCATACCGGAAGCTAAAGTTGTTGGTGCTGCGACGTTAAATGATTTGGCACTAGATGCTGACGCAATTCTATGTTTTTGAGTGAATGGAAATGTCAGGAGCGAAACGTATCTATATGGATCATGCGGCTGGGATGCCTGTCGATCCTCGCGTGATAGAGGCTATGTTACCTTATATGAAGTCACTCTGTGGCAATCCTTCATCTGTCCACTCATTTGGTCAAGAGGCAAGGCAAGCCTTAGAAGAGGCGAGAACAAAAGTTGCAGAATCAATCAATGCTGAAAGCAATCAATCAATAATTTTTACTTCAGGTGCAACCGAAAGCAATAATATGGCAATTAAAGGTGTTGCTCACCGTAACCAAAATCGCGGAAGACACATAATAACGTCAAGTATAGAACACATGTCAGTTCTTAATCCGTGCAAATTCTTGATGACAAAGGGATTCAAGGTTACTTTCCTTCCTGTTGACCAGTATGGTTTTGTGGACCTCACAAGTCTAGAGGAAGAATTGACCAGCGAAACGATCATGGTTTCTATTATGTATGCGAATGGTGAAATTGGCACAATTCAGCCTATAAACGAGATAAGTCAAATGGTACACAGGAAAAATGCCTACTTGCATGTTGATGCAGCAGCCGCAAATGGACAGGTTCCAATAGATGTGAACGACGAAGGCATAGACTTGCTCACTATTTCTTCCAACGACATGTACGGACCCAAAGGCGTTGGTGCGCTTTACATAAAAAAGGGTATACAGTTAGCACCTTTGATTCATGGGGGAGGACAAGAACGAGGCTTAAGGTCGGGAACCGAAAATCTTCCTGGCATGGTAGGGTTCGGAAAGGCCGCAGAGATAGCAAAAGAAGAAATGTCCACTGAAAGTGAACGGTTAAAGAAACTGAGGGACAAACTCATCAAAGGCTTACTTGACCCTATCCCGCATTCGTTTTTGAATGGACACCCAACCAAACGGTTGCCTAACAATGCTGCGGTAAGATATAGCTTCATTGAAGGCGAATCAATATTGCTGGACTTAGACATGAAAGGAGTCGCGGCATCTTCAGGTTCGGCTTGCACTGCAAAAACTCTAGAACCTTCTCATGTGCTAAGAGCTATCGGGTTGAAACATGAAGAGGCTCATGGTTCATTATCGTTTACACTAGGGAGGCAAAACACTGAAGAGGAAGTGGACTATGTGATAAGGATAATGCCCGATATAGTTAAAAGACTGAGAGAGATGTCGCCTTTAACTCCGAAGGAGTTGATGGAATAATGTATAGCGAAAAAGTGATGGAACACTTCAGGAACCCGCGAAACATGGGTGAAATTCCGGATGCCGATGGCATAGGTACTGTTGGAAATCCTGTTTGCGGGGACATGATGACAGTTTACATTAAAGTCAAAGACAATCGCATAGATGATATCCGATTCAAAACCTTTGGTTGTGGTGCAGCAATAGCTACCAGCAGTATGGTAACGGAATTAGCCAAGGGGAAAACATTGGAAGAAGCTAAGAAAATTAGCCGTTCAGATGTAGCAGACTCGTTAGGTGGGCTTCCTAAAGTTAAAATGCACTGCTCTAACCTCGCTGCGGACGCGTTGCATGCGGCAATAGAAGATTATGAAAAACATAAAGGGACGAAGAGGTGAAAAAATGAAATCAGAATTTATCCAATGTGAGTTATGCAAAAAAGAAATTCCGTTAAAGTCATGTGAACTTGCAACCTACCGGACTGTTATTGGCGGTAAAGAATATGTCTTCTGCTGTGAAGCATTCGCTAAGAGCTATCTGGAAAAGAGAAAAGAACAACGCGCAAAGACGAGACAAGTTTCTAGAGAATAACCTAAAGGGCCGAAGCGCGCGCTTGTCTTTGTTATGGAAACTGAATATGAATCGAACATTCATAAACATGATACACTGAGATGAGAAAGCTTCGCTCGTGGAATCCAACACAGGAGGATTCATGGCTGAACTTGAAGCATGCGACATTCAAGAGCGTCACCTGAGAAGCTTTGAATTATACAAGGAATATAGCCAAAGAACTATTGCCGATACGATTAGAATAAGCAGGGAGAACTTCGACAAGGCTGATCTTAAGACTAGAAGAGAACTACCGACGGAAGTTGAGAGAGACGTCAAAAAAGTAATTTAGACAAGCGCGCAAAATTCTTGGCAAATTTTTAGAATTAATCAAATACACCGAAGATTCAAAACCGGCATTTATACCTTTAAAAGTTTTTCGCGATGTTTATAAGGTCGGTAGGATGTGGCTTGCCTTGTCCTGCTTATCATGAAGCCCTAACTTGCCCATTTTTTTGTTTAGCTTTTAGGTTGCGCCTCGCTACTTTCTGAAGCGAGTATGTTTCGGAACAGTTTGTCTTCGATATTTCCACCACTTATCACAGCGACGATCGTTTTTCCCATGAACCGACCTTTATTTTCTATTATTGGAGCAATGGCAGCGGCTCCTGCTCCCTCGACAACTTGTTTTTCCTTGTCCCAGAGCAAAAATATCGCTTTCCTTATGGTCTCCTCCTTAACCAATAAGAGATCGTTAACATAAGTTTGGACAATTTCGAACGTTACAGATCCCTTTTCAATGCCTCCGAATAAGCCATCCGCAATGGATTCCCTCATCTCTACATCAACTATTTCACCGGCTTTCAAGGATTCATACATGACTGGTGAAGCTTCAGACTGCACCCCTATAATCTGCACGCTTGATTTAACGCTCTTTACGGCTATGCTGATTCCTGAAATCAAGCCTCCACCGCCGACAGGCACTATTACTGTATCGACACTGGGAAGGTCTTCAAGAATCTCTAGCCCAATCGTCCCCTGTCCCGCGATAACCAATCTGTCGTTGTAAGGGGAGATGTAGGTCAATCCGTCTTTCTTTGCTAAATCCATCGCCTTCTGCTCAGCTTCATCATAAAAATCTCCATACAGAATAAGCTCCACATCGTATTTCCTAATCTTATCAATCTTCACCTTCGGCGTACTCCTAGGAACTACTATCTTTGCAGATAGGTTCAGCTTCTCCGCGCCAATAGCAACTGCCTGAGCGTGATTTCCCGCAGAAGCCGTAACAACCCCCCGCTTCATTTCTTCGGTACTCAAATGCAACATCTTGTTTAGAGCCCCTCTTATCTTGAAGGAGTTCGTTATCTGTAGGTTTTCAAGTTTCAGGTACGCCTCTCCACCGCAGAAATTGCTTAAGAACTGCGAACGCATTAGGGGCGTCCTCTTAACTAAATTCCTTATTGTTTCCCCTGCGTCTTTTATATCCTGAAGATTTATCATTTCGCAACCACACTATCATTTGTATTAGCTTAAAGAAGCGTAACTATTTTGCCCATCTCTTCCCTTCTTCTTTCCAATTAAAATCTCCGTTATCTCAGCATGTATATCACTTTCCTTAATCAGCCCTCCTCACTGATCCTTGGATCAAGCTCTTACTTGCCGGAAGCATCAGGCGTTTCACAATTGTAAAAATGGATTGCCCCGTTTTTCTTCACCGATCGTTGTTGTCGGTCCATGTCCAGGATAAACAACGAGGTGATTCGGCAAATTTGCCAGTTTTTTTAAAGAAGACCTCATGTCAAGTTCTGAGCTTTCGGGAAAATCTGTCCTTCCAATGGAGCTTGCAAACAACGTGTCGCCGGTAAAAACCTCTTTTTCTCCTAAAAGGGATATGCCCCCACGACTATGACCGGGAGTGTGCATAACTTTCAGTGTTGTTCTTCCAAACTTCACCAAGTCTTCGTCATGCAACAACATATCTGCTGGTGGTGAAGAATTCTCAAAGCCAAGGAATTCTGCAATCTTCTTACCTTCTTCCCCAAGCGTGTGAGCATCATATTCATGAATCAAAATAGACACGTTAAATCTCTCTTTCACCATCTCATTTCCGCATGTATGATCTGGATGGCCATGCGTATTGACAATAAATTTTAGTGTTAAGGCGTTCTCATCGATGAACTTGAAGATTTTTTCGGCTTCAAAATGATCATCAAAACCAGGGTCGATGATAATCGCCTCCTTTGTTTGTTCGCAACCTACAACATAACAGTTTGTGAGGAATTTACCGACCGTAAACATCTGCACGATCATAGCTATCAGCCATTGGGAATAAATTTAAAACTAATAAACTGTTCTGTTAACCGTTCAAACCATACCACTAACACCAATGGGTGTCCCGAAAAGAAACGTTGTACGGAGATTTGAGAGCGCTTCAATTTTTGAAAGTAAATTCATAAACAAAACATTCCGCACGCCATAACGAGGAGACTTTAGCGAGAAACTTGGAGCAGCACCGTTCGTCTTAATAATAACCTCGACACATAACGCATGGAAAACAATTGAGCGATTCCAATAACCTTTTTTTACCTCTACACGTTCTAATACAACAGCCTATAATAAAGGATAAAGAAGCCATGAACGAAACAACGGATCATGCCATTAACCAACCTATTCAACAAGCTGATTTTGAGAAATTAACCACGATGGTCTCTGCGGAATTCCAAGTAGAAGAGGCTCTAATGGAGCGCAACGTTCCCACATACTATCTAAAACAGCCGCAAGAAACAAAACAGTCTTTTCTAAGGATGCTAAAAAATCTGAAAGCAATGGATTTGATAGCGGTTCTGCGGAAAATAGATGGAAGAATAGTTTTGAAAATTATTCCGAAACCGCCTACAAAACCAAGCAACATACTGGTAAACTGGATACTATTTTTCGCGACTATTGCAACAACCTTTGTTACTGGTTATATTCTCTCTTTAGGACTTGTTGAAGCAGGGGCTATGTCTAACCCTTTGATAGGTGGCGCAACTTTTACAATAGCAATACTGGTTGTGCTCGGTACGCATGAAATGGGTCACAAGTTAACTGCAGACAGAAGGAGAATTGAAGCTACACCCCCATACTTTATTCCGGGTCCACCACCATTGTTTGGCATTCTTGGAATAGGAACTTTTGGTGCAGTGATAATGCAAAAGTCTCTTCCACCTAACAAGGATGCTTTGTTTGATGTGGGTTCAAGCGGTCCAATTGTAGGTTTCATTCTAGCTGTGATAGTAAGTATGGTGGGACTTTTATTTTCTCCAATATTTCCCATTACTGGAACCGAAGAAGGTTTCCTTCCTCCGCCTCTAATCTTTCTGATTTTTAGTATCGCCGTCGTGCATCTTCCACCAAATTACTACATTTTACTACATCCTGTTGCTTTTGCCGGTTGGGTTGGCATGGTTGTTACTATGCTTAACTTGTTGCCTGCAGGAATGCTTGACGGCGGTCATGTAGCACGATCTTTAGTTGGTGGAAAGCCGAGAACTATCTTGACTGCTTTGTCCATCTTGTTATTAATAGTTGAAGGTTTTTGGCCGATGGCTTTTCTTGTGCTTTTCATGTCCACGTATAGACATCCCGGTCCATTAGATGATGTTTCCAGCTTGTCTACAAGCAGGAAGCTTTTGGCAATAGTTTTAATAGCAATTTTTGTTTTGTGTTCATTTCCGCTTTCACAAATCTTTTAAACGTTTAAGTTTTATATTTTGTTGCATAGACAATGAGATTCATTGAATATTGAGATATTAGATGTTTCTGGCAGAAACCTATCAGCAACAAAACACACATCCAAAATGATTCCCGAAAAGGTGAATTCACAACGAGGGGAACGTTGATCTTAACAGTCTTCTTCTCAACTTTCACGGTAGCGTCGCTGCTAATTTCTTCACCAATGTTTCCGAGAAACTTTCTCTGAATGCTAATTGAGGGGGCAATAAGCGGATATGCTGAATATTTAAGTGCGTTTTTAACGGTGTTTTACAGTGTCATTTTCTGGTTAGTTTTTGTTGTTATACGTCGGAGACTTGAAGAAGAAAGGGGGCTCAAAACGTTTTTTTGCTGTTTTAGCTTTCCGGTTGCGGCAAAAAGCCTGTCAATCTAATTTTGCTTCCACACTTGTTACACATCAAAGTCAATTCTGCTAGTTCGTCACCTTTAACTTTTGTTTTAACGATCTGGTAGACTTCTTCTGTTTCGTCGTCTGGGGATATTATGACTCCACACTTCGGGCATGGAAAAGCTCCATCTCCGTCAATCGTCGTCAAATCAACAGTGTATATGAGACTTTTTTTAACAGCGGCTTTCTTCATCATTTTAAAGCACCTCTTCATTCAGTTTTCAACGATTTCCAATGATTAGTCAAGAGTGTAATTAACAATTATGAATTTGCAATATGGATTACAAGTATATATAAACCGTTAGGAAGAAAGAACACCAGCAACTTTAGGAAACGGCACGGCGTCCCAAATGTTTTCGAGTCCGCAGATGAATCTAGTTAGTCTTTCAACACCTATTCCAAAACCAGCTGAAGGCGGAACCCCAGCTTTCAGCATGTCTAAATACCATCCATACTCGGAAATATTCTCTTCACTTGCACGCATTCTTTCAACAATTTTATTGTACCGGTACTCTCTTTCACCTCCAGAAACCGCCTCACCAAACCCCTCAGGATATATAAGGTCAAAATCCTTCAAGATTCCAAGATCCAAAATTCCAAGGTTGTCTTCGTGTTCCATGTAATAGAAACCTCTAGCTTCAACTGGAAAATCCGTTATCCAAAACGGTTCCTTATGAATTTTAGACAAGGCTTCCTCCGCCTCCCAAGGGATTTCTAAACCAAAATTTACGTTAATCCCTAAGTTCTTTAGAATTTCAAGGGCTTCCTTGTACGTGTACTTCTTGAACGGTTTCTGAGGAACCTTTAAAACTCTTTTTTGTTCTTCCAGTTCTTTACTACACCTGTGCTTTACTTTCGTAATTATGTGGCAGAGCATCCTTTCCCCAAGTTCCATCATGTCCTTGTAGGTGGCATGTGCCACTTCCAAGTCTATTTGTCTGAATTCCGTTAAATGGCGACGCGTCTTAACGGTTTCTAACGGTTCCAACCTAATGTTTGGTGAAAGTGCAAAGATTTTGGGAAGAGAAGTCATCATCACTTGTTTGTAAAGTATCATGCTGCTCATAACCTTAAAACGGGCACCATAATAATCAAATGATATCTGTTTTGCACCTCGAATTCCCGGATCAGTTACAGGTCCAATAATGGGTGCAAGAATTTCCACAAAGCATTCTCCCTTAAGAAAATCCCTAATTTCCGAAACTATCGCGTCTTGAACTTTTAAAACTCGAATAACTTCTTTTTTTCTCAGTGTTAAGTATCGTTTCTTCAAAGATTCAAAGACGTCGCTGCTCATACCGAGTGAAATAGCACGCACATCATATAAATTTTTTATAGTAAATTATGTATTTTTCTCCAAAAGTTAAGTTTTTATATTTGAATTTATGTAAAAATTACAATATGGAACCCAAGTTAGATGAAAAGGATTTGGCCATACTGGCTTTGCTGCAGAAAAACTGTAAGATGACGGCTAGAAAAATTGCTCAAAAAATTGATTCACCCATAACAACAGTGTTTGCAAAAATAAAGAGAATGGAACAGAAGAAAATAATAAAAGAATACAAAGCCATTTTAGATTCAAAGAAGCTGAACTTTGGCACAACAGCCTTCATCTTAGCCTCCTTTTCCTACAGAAACGGGGAAACACCTCTCTCGCAGAGGGTTCTAGCTGAACAGATTGCAAAATTTCCAGAAGTTCAAGAAGTTCACATAATATCTGGAGACTGGGATATACTACTCAAAGTTAAAGAAAAGGATGTTGATGCCATCGGAAACTTCGTCGTAGACAAGCTGAGGACAGTTAAGGGCATAGAGAAGACATTAACATGCATGGTTTTCGGCACCCAAAAGGAAACAACCGAAATAACCCTGCCATTAAACAAGCAATTACTGAAGAAAATTCAGTAAAAGTTATGTGTTCATAATAAGTGAATTAAAAATTGAAACAGTTAAGAAGTGTATAACCTTGGAAAAATTCGACGTAATAGTAGTTGGAGCAGGAACGGCAGGTTGCTTAGCGACAAAAACAACAGCTGAAGCAGGCTTAAAAGTCTGTATGCTTGAGAGGAAGAGAAGAGAGGAAATTGGAGAAAAAATTTGTGGAGACGCCCTAGGAGAACATCACTTAAAAACATTGAATCTGGAAAAACCTCAAGGCGGAGAACTAGAAAAAAGAATTGAAGGCGTCAAGATTTATTCGCCGGATTTGGAAACGGTTTTCACGGTTGAGTATGAAGATTTTGTTGGTTATATACTGAACAGACGCCTTTTTGGACAATGGCTACTCAAAAAAGCCCTCGATGAGGGCGCAGTCCTTTTTGATTCAACACAGTGTTTAGAGCCGATAATCAAGAAAAACTTTGTAACGGGAGTTTTAGCTAAAAACTTGAAAACAGGCGAAAACATTCGGTTAAAAGGCAAAGTTGTTGTGGACGCCAGCGGTTTTCTGGCGGTAGTTAGGCGGAAGCTTCCTAAGGAAATGGGGATAGAAAATGAGGTTGCAAATGAGGATGTTGAAGCCTGTTATCGGGAAATCAGGCAGCTTAAACAAGAAACTAAAGATACAAAATACTGCGAAATCTATCTAAACCAGAAGGTAACTCCCGGAGGCTACATGTGGATATTCTCTAAAGGCGGAGCAAAAGTCAATGTTGGTTTAGGAGTTTGTATGCTGGATAAGTTTCCAAATCCCAAAAACCAGTTCTACAAACACGTTTTAACTAAACCGCTTTTTGCGGGTTCTGTGCTCCTGAATGGGGGCGCATGGTACGACCCGACACGTAGACCTTTTGATAACATGGTTGGTAATGGTGTTGCAATTCTCGGCGACGCAGCATGTCTAGTTAATCCAATTCACGGTGGCGGTATAGGGCCTTCAATGTTAAGCGGCTACCTCGCTGGGAAAACGGTGGTTGAGGCTTTGGAAAAAGGTGATGTAAACCAAAAATCGCTATGGCCCTACAACCGCAAGTATATGGAGATGTACGGGACGAAGCAGGCTGGACTGGAGGTCTTTCGCATGCTTCTCCGGACGTGCCGAGACGAAGACCTAAACTATGGAATGAAGTGTAAGCTCTTAACAGAGGAAGATGTTCTGAAAGCCAGTTTAGGCGAAGAATTCCGTCTAAAAGTGACTGAAACTGCCAAACGAGTTTTCCGGGGACTGAAAAGAATACGATTTCTAAACAAGCTGCGGCTTACGGCTAACCTAATGCGGCAAGTCAAAGCCCACTATGGGAACTATCCAGAAACTTCTGAAAACTTTGAAGAATGGCGAATAGAAACAGAGGCTTTATTCAATGAGGCTCGGTCAAAACTTATAGAGTAGACATTGTGCTGTTAATCTATCGGTTGCTGTTCGAGCAAAGTATGAAGTGTAGCTGTATGTGTGTTGCAGTTTTAGCCACGGGCGGGAAGGATTCAGCTCTAGCACTTCACCGCGTCATAAACAAAGGCCACGAAGTAAAGTGTTTAGTGAGCATGATTCCGCTGAGAGAAGACAGCTGGATGTTCCATTACCCAAACATACACTTGGTCGACCTATTCGCTGAAGCTGTTGAAATTCCACTTGTGAAAGCAGAAACCTCTGGAATTAAAGAAAAAGAAGTTGAAGACCTCAAACGCTTAATCGAAAAGCTTGATGTGGAAGGCATAGTTTCCGGGGCAATAGCCTCAAACTATCAAAAAACAAGAATAGAAAAAATCTGCAAACAGTTAAAGCTGAAGTGTATAACGCCCCTTTGGCATGAAAACCCTCGAAGTATTTTAAAGGAGATTTTAGACCTTGAATTTGAGGTGATTATAACTGGAGTTTACGCATATGGTTTCGGCAGAGAATGGCTTGGAAGGAAAATTGACGAAGACGCTGTTGAAGCTTTAATAGAACTGAACAGGAAGTATAGTATTTCACTTGTTGGCGAAGGAGGAGAATACGAAACCCTAGTGCTTGACGCACCATTCTTCAAAAAAAGAATAAAAATCATCGAA
>DAOUTL010000022.1 GCA_030626685.1 Candidatus Bathyarchaeota archaeon
CTGTGGAGAATCCACAAACAAGAGGCGCAGTGTAAAGCCAAGAAATGGCAGAAAATAATGCACAAAAACAAAATAATAGGTTTCGAATGCGAATGCGGATACAAACACGTACAAAAACGCCCAATAGTCTAAACCTTTAGCCGCGCTACTTTCCCATTTTATTTTTGAAGGATGTAATTAGAGAAGGCAATTACAAAGCAGATTTACAGCTGATTCGAAGCAAAACAGATTTTATTAACAGCGTTCGGCTCTAACGATAAGGGTTCAAGAACTCTTTGAACCGTGTCAAGCCTGCCTTCAGAGTTTCAGTTTTGCATCCGTAGCCGATTCTCAAAAATCCTTCCATTTCAAAGCATGAACCGGGAACAAGGAACACTCCTTTGTCTCGAATGAGACGCAGACAAAGCTCTTCAGAAGACATCTTCAAATTGTGCCTAAGAAAAGCAATGCTTCCCGCTCTCGGAGGAACCCATTCAATCAGCGGTTCATCCTCAACCCAGCGTGAAAGAATCCCGTGATTGGTACGGATGATCTTCAGGTTCCGTTCATAGATTCGATCTGCATGCTTCAAAGCGAGAGCCGCAAGAGCATCATCAATCATGCTGTTGCTTATCGTCGTGTAGTCTCTGTGAAGCATACACTCTTCGATGATCTGCTCGTTGGCAGCAATCCATCCGAGACGCAGCCCTGAAAGCGAAAAAGGTTTAGAGAAGGATCCCGTCGCTACGGCTTTCTCGCTGAGATCCACCGCAGAAGGAACGAAATCGTCCGGTCTGACGTAAAGACCTCTATATGACTCGTCGCAGAGCAAATAGGCACCTGCCTTTTCAGCGATGGCACAGATTTCTTTCAGAAGACCGGTGTCGATGAGGCTTCCCGTGGGATTGTGCGGATTGTTAACCACGATAAGCTTGGTCTCGTCATCAACGAGTTCAGCCAACTCGTCAACATCGGTCAGCCATTGATCCTCATAACGCAGATGTAGCAGCTTGACGTTCGCACCAAACGATTTAGCCACGCTGTACAACTGCTGATAGGCTGGAAAAACCGATATAACAGTGTCGCCCGGCTCAACAAGGCTGTAGAAAACAAGAAAGTTGGCGCCTATCGCCCCTCCGGCAACGAGAACGTTTTCTGGCTTCACGTGATCGTAAAGATTTGCGAGTCCCTGTCGAAGCTCAGGAGACCCCTCAATGAAGCCATACGTCAGCCGGGTTTCTTTCAGATCCTCAAAGAAATCCTCTCGTCCCATGAGGGCAAGAAACTCGCCCAACGTGAACGGGTCAACACAAGTCTCAGCGAGATTTAGCTCTACGTTATGTTCGTGAGCGTTCATGAACTTTTCAACCAAGAACGGATCGATTTTCATCCCGCTTCCTTCTCTGCGTCAATATGGAACCGTTCTTATTTATCTTTTCATCGCACTCTAAAGCGGTCTTCTCTTTCACTGACCACACGCGCTAAGAGGTGATTGTGCAAAAGTAAATATTGTTAGAAGTATTATTAGAGTGTTAAATCGTAGAGGTTTTCAGATGCAAAATACAAATCTTAGGTTATGGAAGAAGAAGTCTGTCGTCATAGCTGTGGTGTGTATTCTCCTAATTGCCTCGGTGTTAGGGTACCTTTACTGCTCTGGAATTCTAAGGGTAGAAGCGAAAAAGAACATTGTTGGAGTTGTGAGGGTGGAAGATCCGATTTTGTCCTCTCAGATTGCCAGTCAATACACCGACATAGTAAACTACGCCATGCTCAATGAGGGCGTGAAGGCAGTGGTGTTGGTTGTGGATTCACCAGGGGGATATACCGACCTGGTTGAGCACGTATACCTTGACCTTTTAGAGCTTAAGAAGGAGAAACCTCTGGTCGCATCCGTTGTCTCAGCTCTCTCCGGCGGGTACTACATATCGGTTGCAGCAGACTACATTTACGTCTGCCCCACATCCACTCTTGGCAACATAGGTGTGATAGGTTTTGCTCCTCCCACACTCATACCTTCAGAGACAGCTTTGGAAACTGGCCCCTACAAAGTCACCGGCTTCTCAAAGCTTCTCTTCCCTTACACTTTAAGTCGCGCCTTGGACAGCTTCGTCTCAGCAGTGGAGAATGGTAGGGGAGACAGCCTTAAGCTTTCTTCATCAGAGCTCAGAAGCGGGATGGTGTACCTTGGAAGTGAGGCTGTCGCGGCGGGACTGGCTGATGAGATCGGTTCAATTCAGAAGGCGATAGAGAGGGCGGCTCAAGAGGCGGGCTTGGTGGAGTACGAAGTTGCAGATCTTACCTTAACAGGCAAAACATATTCTGGGTTCACGGAATCATCAAACCAGACGTCTGTGGAGTGGAAGAACCTGACTGTAGAGGCCTTGAAAAAGTTTCATCCACCCCCAGCCGTATACTACCTCTACCTTCCCCCGAAAGCTTTCACCCAAAACCAGTCCACGCTTGAAAAAGAGGGTGGAAACCTATCCGAACGTTACACGTTCGCGGGGAATGGCGAGGGAGGGGTAGTCCTCGTGGACAAATCCCATGGAAACATCATTTCTTGGTGGGAGTTAGATGTCCTCATAGGGGAGCTGGCGAAGAGAAACGTGACCGTGAGGTTTATCTCTCAGTGGGATGAGCTGGAATCCGCCTTGGGTAACGCCTCCTGCCTCATAGTGGCGTCGCCCACAGAAACATACTCCATGGAGGAAAGTGAGAGGATTAAGAAGTTCGTGGACGATGGTAGGCTGCTCCTACTGTTCTATGACCCAGCATCAGAGTACGTGGAGATACCGGCGTTGTTCGGACCAATAAACTCCCTATCCACAGAGTTTGGGATGTCCTTCGCCAAGGGATACCTGTACAACGAGGAGGAACACTACGGGATATACAGGAACATATACGTGAGGGAGTTTGCAAACAGCCCCCTGACCCAGAGCCTGACCTCGCTCGTCTTCTTCACCGCCACTTACATACACTCTGCGGATAAGGGGGTTGCGTGGACATCCAGCGACACCTACTCTTCGACGGCTGAGAGAACAGGCAACTACGCCACCATATCCTTGGTGGTGGGCAACGGAACTGTGACCGCCTTCGGTGATCAAACCTTCCTCATGGAGCCCTACTGCTACTTGGAAGACAACTATAAGCTGATACTCAACATTGTTTCGGCGATAGCCGGGTAGAAGTCGAGATCGAAGTGTGAAAGCTTTGAAAGCTTCACAAGCGTGAATCAACGAGGTTGTAGTAACTTTTTGAATTATGTCTCCTACTATGATAGTCGCTTTTGTCTCTCCTTCAGTTCTATTACAAATCTGCTTACAAGTTCATCGATAAACCCGTTGAATTCTTCCATATTGGACAATATAAGTGAACTTTTTTCATCAATATCATTCTTTATGCCCTTGAGGAACTTGTCTTCACTCAAGCAAGAAACATGTTTGGGTAGATCTATCAATTTGCTTAATGCTTCTATTAGCCGGAGGGAGCCATAGCTGGGCGGCTCATCC
This sequence comes from Candidatus Bathyarchaeota archaeon, assembly GCA_030626685.1. GTDB lineage: Archaea > Thermoproteota > Bathyarchaeia > Bathyarchaeales > Bathycorpusculaceae > DAOUTL01. The sequence goes on from DAOUTL010000022.1 coordinate 3,489, forward strand.
ATGCAACCGCTTGCGCTTACAGCCAAGAAAGTTGCAAGTTCGAAAAGGTATTCATTTCCTTCATCCTTCTTTTTGTTGCCCACGTGCTCATCATCCTTTTTTGAACAGTTTATCGCCATACCTGTCGAGATATGTTATTTTTTCAAGAGCAATTTTTGGAGGAGGCGCTGGCTTCTCATCTGGGTAACCTATGGTAACCATGAGCTCGGGTTCAACATTCTCAGGAATTTCCAGAATCTGCTTCACAGCTACGGAAGAAAACGACTTTACTGTGCATGCCCCTAAGCCAAGGGAGTGTGCCATCAAGAGCATGTTTTCAACGGCCATCGCACAGTCTACTGTTGTCAGATAGTCTCGAGCAAACTTGCCACATTTTTCATAGGCTCTCTTCCGGTTGGAACATGCAAAAATGGCTAGGGGAGCTGTTTTAGGGCAACCCGGTGAGACCTTTCGAATGATCTCCATGATTTTTGCATCTTTTACAACAACAAACTCTCTAGTCCCCCACATTTGCATATTGGAAGCGCTTGGTGCCCACCGTCCAGCTTCCAATATTTTTTGGACTAATTCCTCTCCGACAGGTTGAGATTTATATTTCCTTATACTTCTCCTTCTCCTTATTGCATCCCAAACTTCCAATTCAACGTACTCTCATCTAAAGTTTACACGCATTGCTGAAGGCAACTTTCGTACCTTCTCAGGGGGCTTCGGGTAAGCCATCCTATTAGGTGGTAACCCCAGCTGACAGAGTGCTTCGGCAACCTTCAGCGCAGCTAGAGCTGGGTCAATCACTGGAACATCAGCAATCTTCTGTATCTTCGGAGCTAAACCCGCCAACCCTGTGCAGCCGAGAACTATAATGTCGGCTCCGTCCTCCCTAACGGCCATCTCCGCTTGTTTGCCAATCATTTCTGTTGTTCGATTCATGTTTTTGGTTATCTCAAGTACCGCTACACCGGCTCCTCTAACCGATACGAAGCGACTTGAGACACCCATCCGTCTAACCTGCTCGGTAGGTGTGTAGGAAACATATCTTCGGGGTCCAGGGTCTATAATTGAAAATCCGTTTCCCACTAATAGCGCTAGATGAATAGCAGCTTCACCGGGACCGACTACGGGTATGTCCACAACCTCCCTTGAAGCGTACATTCCCGGATTCAAGAAGCAATTGATCACTACAGCGTCGAAGCCGCGCTGCTCAGCTTCAATCACTTTCTTCACTACGAAGGGAGCCGCAAGCAACTCATCGTAGTGACTTTCTATGGAGGCTGGCCCCTGCTTTAAGCTTTCAACTTTAATATTGAAAGACGGGTTTGCATTCTTTACGAAAAACTCTCTGTCAGCTTCATCAAAGTCTGATTGGAGTATAGGGTTTACGACCAGAATGCTATAGGTTCCTTCTTCTTTCTTCATTTTCTTCCTCCTGCGTTTAAGCTACTTTCTTATAGGTGTATAGTCAAAGGAGAAGCCGAAATGTTTTGGACCGAAAAGTTCTAAGCCTTTTGGAGTAAGCCACACTTTCGGAGCTTCGGCTCCTATGACTACTGCTGTCATTCCTTCCTTTAGCTCCGCGTTGGTTATGGCGTATCCCTTCTCGTTCACCACACATATCGCGTCTGGAGCCGTGACTACAACTTCGCCATCCCTCCAAGCTATTATATTCTCGTTTTTAATCCATATTTTGAGTTCGTGTCCTTTCCACTCTTCAGTTCCTTCGTAAGTAGCTTCCCCGTACAGGAAGCCCCCACGGTCTTCCCATCCGTACTTTTTAACTACCCCCTTGAATACGGGAACGCCGTTTAGGCATCTTACAAGCTCAGGTATGGGATCTCTCTCAGCCATGTTAGCTTCTTCCACGACTTTGCCCACTTCCATGCATTTGGAGACCGTGCCTTTGATTACGACTTTCTTTGCGACACTTCCGCTGATGGGAGTGTCAACAACAGCTAAATCTCCAGCTATCACAGATAGACTCCTAACAATTTCTTCATATTCATCTAGATCTGCGTATCTATCAATTATGATTACATCACCCACGTCACTCACAGCTACGCAAGGTAGCAGGGGAACGTCGAAGATGTTAGCGGAAGACTGTTGTATTTCAGGAGCGGCCCTTCCTATGTAGTCGCCGTCTATGAGAGGAAGACCCATAGTAGATGCTACATGTAATGCTATTGCAGTGTTTGAGCCTCCTAGTTCCACTGCTACAGCAGCGGATATCTTCTTTTTCAGGTACCTCTCTATTCTCTTAAAAGCCACGGTCATAGGGTCTTTAAAGACTACAGTTTTGCGTTTCCTCTTTGTTGGAGCTATGCTTCCGCAGAAGTATGGACAAACGATTAAAGAATCATCGGCTACTTCCTCCAAACTTGCAATTGTTAGTTTTCCTCCTTTCTCGAGGTCATTCTTCAAGATGTTTAGTCCTTCTTCAGGATCTCCTCCGCCACCAGTACCCATTATTGCTGAGCCGATGATTAGGTGTTCTACTTCTTTCTCAACTAGAGTTTTCAATTCAAATCCTCCGAAAACTTGTGACAAGAAACAAAATGTTCTCCACCCGCATTTATGAGTTGCGGCTCTTTTTCTTTACAAACTCTTTTAGCGTAGGGACATCTGGGATGAAATCTGCAACCTGAAGGTGGATTTTGAGCGCTTGGAACATCTCCTTTCAAAACTACTTCCCCCATCTTCCGTTCTGGATCTGGAACTGGTACAGCCTCAAGCAATGCTTGAGTGTAGGGATGTAAAGGTTTCTCGAAAATTTCATCTACTCCACAGCTTTCAACTACTTTTCCAAGGTAAATTACTGCAATTCTATCACAGGTATATTGCACCAAGCTGAGGTTGTGTGAGATGAATAGATAGGTAAGGTTTAATTTTCTCTGGAGTTCCACTAATAAGTTAAGTATCTTCGCTTGTACAGATACGTCTAAAGATGAAGTTGGTTCATCTAAAACAACAAAATCTGGATTTAGTGCTAGGGCTCGTGCAATTCCAATTCTTTGTCTTTGGCCACCGCTGAATTCATGTGGATACCTATTTGCATGTTCCTTCTCTAATCCCACTAAATTTAGAAGCTCAAAGATTCTCTCAGTTTTACGACTGCGACTGAGTTTGAGATGTGCTGATATAGGTTCACCGATTATTGATCCCACAGTCATCCTAGGGTCTAGCGACCAATAAGGATCTTGAAATACTATCTGCATTCTTCTTCTCAAGCCAGTCATTTCTTTATCGCTCAGCGTAAGGATGTTTCTCCCTTCAAAGAATATCTTGCCGGCAGTGGGTTCAATTAACCTCAGGATCGTTCTTCCAAATGTAGTTTTTCCGCAACCAGATTCTCCTACTAGACCAAAGGTTTCCCCTTTCTTAATGTAAAGGTCAATTCCATCAACTGCTCGAATCCAACCGATCACTCTTGAAAATACACCTGCTTTAACCGGGAAATATTTTTTTAACCCTTCAGTTTTTACTAAAATTTCCTCTTCCTTAACCATTAGCTTTTCCTCCTTCACTATCGTATAGAAAACATGAGACAAAATGTTCGTCTTTTATCTTTATAGAGGTAGGCTTTTCTTTTTTACATATCTCCATGCAACTTTCGCAGCGTGGGTGAAATCTGCAACCTGAAGGTGGATTAATTAAAGTCGGCACAACCCCTTTTATAACCGGTAGCTGCTTCTCTTTTCTCATTTCTCTCCTTGGAATTGATTTCATAAGACTTATAGTGTAAGGATGCTTTGGATTTTTGTAAATGTTCTCCACATAGCCTATTTCTACGATGTTCCCTGCATACATTACCGCGACTCTGTCACAAATCTGTGCAGCAACAGCTAGATCATGCGTGATGTATAGTATGGTTGTGCTGATTTTTCTACGTAGCTCATCCATTAACTTTAGAATTTGCGCTTGTATAGTAACATCCAAAGCTGTTGTCGGTTCATCTGCTATTAATAGATCTGGATTGCAAGAAAGCGCAATAGCAATCATAACTCGCTGCCTCATCCCTACGCTCAGTTCATGAGGATAACTTCTCATCATTCTTCTAGGATCTGGCAACCGCACGAGGTTGAACATTCCAATCGCTTTTTCCTCAGCTTCTTCTTTCCCTAATTTTTGGTGAAGTCTAATTACCCGTGTTATTTGCTCTCCGCAAGTAAAAACAGGGTTCAGCGAAGTAGTCGGATTTTGAAATATCATGGAAATGTTCTTTCCTCTAATCTCCCTCATTGCAAGATCGTCTTTTTTTAGTAATTCTTCCCCGTTAAATATTATTGAACCGCTTTCTATTTTACCCGGAGGGATGGGAATTAACTTAAGAATAGTGAGAGCCGCTGTTGTTTTTCCACATCCTGATTCACCCACTAAGCCGACGACTTCTCCATTAAATAATTTGAAGTCGTCAATGTCTACTGCTTCTACCACTCCCTCATACGTGTGAAAATGTACTTTAAGCTTTTTTATCTCAAGGAGTGCTTTCTTATTTCTTTGCAAATTCTCACCTCAGCAGTCGTCTAGTCCTCGGGTCTAAAACGTCTCTTAAGCCATCCCCAAGCAAATTGAACGCTAATGCTGCAACGAAGATGGCAAGTCCTGGAAACGTTGAACACCACCAGCTTGTGAAAAGATATCCATGCCCTATGTAAGTCATAAGTCCCCATTCGGGTTGAGGTGGCTGCGCACCTAACCCAAGAAAGCTTAAAGCTGAAGATGTTAAAAGAACCGATCCGAGATCCATCGTTGCTTGTACTAGCACAGGTGTTAATGAATTTGGCATAATGTGTCGAAATATAATTTTTGTTTTGCTTATCCCAACGGCTTTGGCTGCTTCTATAAATGGTCTTTCACGAATTGATACAGCTTGTGCGTGAGCTATCCTTGTATACCAAGGCCACCATGAGATGGCTATTGCAATCATCACGTTATCAATAGAGGGACCTAATATTACACAGATAATCAAAGCCAAAAGAACTGATGGGAAACTCAGGAATATATCAGTTAGCCTCATAATAAGTTCATCTATTTTCCCTCCAAGAAAACCACCGATAACCCCTAATGGTAAGCCTATTAATAATGCAAGAAGTACCACTACGATAGCGATTTTGAACGATATTCTGGTTCCAAATAAAACCCTGCTGAAAATATCTCTTCCCAGTTCATCTGTTCCAAACAGATGTTCACGAGAAGGCAGTTCAAATTTATTTTCAGGAGATGCTGCTCCAAGGGCGTCTTGTGGATAGGGTGCAATATAAGGTGCGAATATTGCAACCAATATTAGAAGACCCATGATTATTAAACCAGTAAGTGTAAGGGGGCCCTTTTTTATAAGATGCAGAGCCAACTGTAATTCTTTTAGTTGGGCTATACGTTTTTCCTTTAAACACTTGAGCATGGGTTATCTCACTCACACTTTTTATTTGAGGACTATCCTTGGGTCAAGATAAGCTTGAATAACATCTACCACGAGATTAGCGAGAACGTAGAATAGTGTAATCAGTAATGTAACACCCACGATCGCAGTGTAGTCCATGCCAATAGTAGCTTTAGAAGCATACCACCCTAAACCTGGCCAGTTAAATATTAATTCAACCAGAAAAGCTCCTGTTAGGGAATAGCCGAAGCTAAGTACCAAAGTAGTTAAAGAGGGTGTGATGGCATTCTTCAATGCATACGTGTAGGTAACAACTTTCTCAGGTATACCATAGGCTCTAGCTGCTCTGATATAGTCTTCCCCGAGAACTTCCAGCATGCATGTTCTAGTCATTCTAACCACTAACCCAATAGGATAAAGTGCTAGGGTAAGAGCGGGTAAAATGGTATGAGCTGCAGCATCTTGAAAAGCCACCCAGTTCCCCGTGATTAAAGAATCAATCAAGTAAAAACCTGTTATATGAGTTATTGGATAGCTCACTTTAACAGCCCATGATAAACGTCCACAAACTGGAAGTATTCCGATATATTTAAAGAAAAGAAGCTGTAATAGCATGCCAATCCAGAAGGTTGGTAAAGATACTCCGCCGATAGCCATTAGTCTGCTTGAATGATCTTCAATTTTATCTTTTCTTTTAGCAGAAATTACTCCTAAAGGAAGACCTACTACCAACCCGATGATCATAGCAGTTGTTACTAGTTCTAAGGATGCAGGTAGAAATGTCATGATATCTGTACTAACTGGGCGATGTGTAATGAACGAAATTCCAAGATTCCCGTGGAAAATACCAACTATGTATCTGTAATATTGCTCATACAACGGCTTATCCAAACCCAATTCAATACGTGCTCTATTGATTTGTTCTGCTGTTGCGTGTGGTCCCACCCATAAAATCAGCGGGTCAGCAGGAACAACTCGCACCACTACGAAGGTTATTAGCGAAACTATAAAAAAGATGGGTATAAGGAGGAGTAAGCGCCTTATGATGTAGTGTTTTACTCCCAACGGCTTCTCCTTCGGTTACTTTTCTTCCCAATACATGTCGTAGAGGTTGAACGCGTTTGGATATGCTGGATTGTCGATGTATCCTTTTAGTTCTACTCTCATCGGACGGACGTACGTCCAGTCATAAATGAACAAGGCAGCTGCATCCTCAATGAGTATTCTCTGTGCTTCTTCGTACATCTCTTGAGCTTTAGCCGGGTCTATTCCGGTGACTTTGTATGCTTCGTCGATAAGGTCATCATAGTATGGATTGTCATAATATGCACATTCAAACACTATATCTTCTGGTGCTACCGAATGGAACATGGAAAGCATCCAACTGTACGGGTCTGGATAGTCAGGCCACCAATAGAATAGGAAAATGTCTTGACGTTCCTCCGGTGGGCCTGCTGCCTTAGCCATCTGCGCAGTCCAAGTCATAGCTTTGATATCTAATGTTACGCCGATTTTGGCTAGTTCAGCTTTGTATATTTCAGCAAACTTTCTTTCGTCCTCATCGCCTGCGTTGTAGGTTAGAACAAGTGGTTCTAAATCTTCACCATCTGGGTAACCTGCTTGAGCGAGGAGTTCTCTAGCCTTTGTAAGATTGTAATTATATTGTGGAAGGGTATCTGAATGGCCGAGTATACCAGCAGGAATTATTCCATGCGACTGAGTTGCATATCCATACCTTATCTCGCTACAACAAACTTCGTAAGGCACAGCATAAGAAATGGCTTTTCTCAGCAATTTGTTGCTAAGAGGAGAAGGCTCTTGTGTATTCAGCAATCCAAACATGTTCTGCCAAGACGGAGCTGTTTGTATTCTAATCTTAGGATTTTTTTCCATGTCTTTTACCATTTCAAACGGCAAATGGTCGACTAGGAAAACCTCACCATTTTCTAGCATCATCCTTACGGTAGAAGCTGCCGGAATCGCATACATCAAAACTTTATCAAACTCCTTGCCCGTCCATCCGCCCCAGTAATCATCAAATTTTCTGAGAACAACTAATTCTTCAGCTTTGTCGTACTTTTCTACGTAATAAGGACCTGTTCCCAAGTCATGTCCCTCGTAAAACCAGTCATGTCCATGTTCCTCTGTGCAGATCGGACAGTAAGGATGCGAACAATAGCCTGCGCAGGCTATGACGTCCAAAGGCGCTGGATACTGGAGGTTGAAGCGGACAGTATATTCATCAAGAATTTCAATGTTATCAACGCATGCCCAAATGTAAGAGGCTCCTTTACCTCCCTCTATATTTCGCTCTATAGAGTATTTTACTGTCGACGCGTTAAATTTATGACCGCAATGGAATTTCACACCTTCTCTTAAATGAAACGTCCAGTGCATAACATCTTCAGACACGCTCCAGCTTGTTGCTAACAGTGGCTTAACAGTTTTTGAAACAGAATCCCAGTGCGTAAGCCCTTCATACACGCTGTTTAAGATGCTTATTTCATTTGAGAAAGTTTCACCTGGATCCCAAAACACCCAAACGTCGCTCCCAACCCAAGCAAATACTCCTACTTTCTCTTCAGCCGGTGCTGGTGGTTTAATTAGAAACCATCCTAGAACTACTGCTACAACGATAATCACTGCTATAATTACCGCTTGGATTTTAGTCACAGCTTTCTTTTGTGGGAAAACTTTTTTACTCATTTTTATTTCCTTCTTTATTTTTATCTTTTTTCCTTTTCAAAGGTCGATAATAATAAACGCATGGTATTAATAAGATTTGTTGTGGTTGAGAAGATTCTGGGCTGGGGATTAAACAAGGAAGAGTTCTTGCATAAAGCTAAGCACATGTGACTCGGGGTTTTGCGCCTTTGCTGTTTCTCCCCCCTTCTTTCTTTCCGCACTTCTCCTTCACTGTCAACGAACCATTATCCACACAACATCCGGCGAAGGCTAATCCTATAGCAGCAATTTTAATATTCCTTTTCCCCCATTTTTAACAACGTTATTTTCAAAATAACACTCGGAAAATCTTCTATACACCAAATGTATGCGTATGTGTGCACTTGTTATATAGTTTAATTAGAAAGGGATAGAGAATAACAACCAACAGGGCGACCAAGCCTTCGACAAGCCAAGGGTCTAACGCAGTATTGTAGTAAGCCCAGACGGCTGAAAAATCCACAAAAGCGTGGTATGCACTTGCCATAAGAAAGCCTAGCAAAGGTTTGTTCTGAAAGAGAAAGTAGACAAAGAATGCTGTGAGAGCTGCATGAAGGAATATAGCAGAGACCCTCTCAATGGGTCCCAACAGAACGTTCATATCCAGCATCAAAGGCTCGCTTGCTGAGATCACAGTGAAATAAGCTGAAACTCCCAAGAGTAAAGCTTCCAGCATACCAGCCCCAAACCCTGCTCCTAAGCCGTAACATACACCATCCTTGGCGGCGCTTATCCTCCTTCTAAAGGCGAACACTCCTATAGGCTTAAGCAACTCCTCGAATACGCCAGCAAGCAAGGCCCCCATAACAACCACATTAAGGCTCCCCAAAAGCTCCTCTCCTGCGGCATCTAACGGAATGCCCCAAATGGAAAACAAAGCCAATGAAATGATTTGCTTTGGAAGCTGGGCTATAAACCAACCCACAGCCCCAAAGCCCAGTATGACCCAGAAAAGGCTACCATACCGCCTTCGCCGCCAAATAAAGATAGCCGCAACCAAAGATGGAACAGTTGCTAATAGGAAAAGAGTTAAAACTATGCCCTCAACGCCCATCTTCACCCATCTCCACAAATAAAACATGCTTAAGTTCATTCCCAATTTATTTAAACACTTCGCAAAACTTAATTATAATATCTCAAATTAGCCTACAATAGGTTGTTAGAAGAGATGTATGCAACTGGCTTAAAATGTGTAAATTGTGGAAGTACTTTTCCTCTACAGCCTGAATATTTCGTCTGTCCAAAATGTGGAGTAGACAAAGTCAAGGGAATTTCTGTGTTTCGGGGAATCACAGAGGTTCAGTATAA
>DAOUTL010000104.1 GCA_030626685.1 Candidatus Bathyarchaeota archaeon
CCTACCCCCCGTATTTTTCAACATACCTCGCCTATTTGGAGCCGAATATGTTTTGTTGATGGAAGCAAAGTTTTGGGTGTTTTGACAGTTTTTTCAGCGGTTTTACACATGATTTCAGGTCTGTTTGGCAACATAATTCTTAGTTGCTGATTGGCTTTTTCAGTTTTCTTTTCAAGATTTGGGCTTGTCGAACAAACAGTTTGATATGATACCTCCCTATCGTTTTCAATACCCTCTCCCCCCTCGTTTTCTGCGTGTCAACCTCAATGCTGTCCTTAAGCTGAGCCACACGTCGACTAATCACGTTTTTGCGAGAGATTTCACCTGCCAAAAACGATACCCCCCTACGTTTTTTGTGTTAAGAAAATGTCTGTTATGTTGCCGATTAAACCGGCGATAACCGTGAAGATTTCAGCCTTCACATTTACTGGTTCTTGGATAATTATTCTCGCCCTCTCTTGTTCACTATGCTTCACGCTTTTTCTTGACGTATTCCACGTTTTCCAGACGTTTGAAGGCGATGTCTCCTGTCAGGAATTTGACTTTTAATCGGAGTGAGAGGTGGTATCCGAGTGCGTCGGCGTAGGAGATGTTTAGTCCATTTCTTCTCAGTTTAAGCCTCAGCTTCATAGCCTCTTTTACGTCGTCGCCGTTGAACTCGTAGGCGAATTTTGCCGCTGCGGAGTATACTTCTTCAGCGGCTTTTTCCCCGTATTGGCTTAAGAGTGCATAGTAGATCTCCATTAGGTTAAGAACTGTTAAGAAGCCGTAATTATCCTTGAAGTATTTTAAGTATTGTTCATTTCCATTTATATATTCTAATACTGCGTATGTGTCGTAGAAGTAGGGCATCAGCCCCATCCTTCCCTCAATTCATCCTTCAACTTTTGAACGTCGTCGAATCTGTACTTCCCGAAGAGGTCTCGAATGTCGACCGCCTTCCTGATGATGACTTCGACCTCGTCATTCTCTTTAATTCTCTTCTTCGCGGCTACATCTTTAGGGATTACGACGCCATAGGAGTTGCCCCAACGTTTCAGAGTTGTTCGAATAGACATAAGTTATACACCAAATATAATTAGACCATTTGTTATACTTAACGGTTGTTATAAAACAAACGTATAGCACACACGGTTTTTTCATTTTGGCTAAAGGGTGTTCAGCCATTTTACTTTTATGCCTTTTATACTTTTGAAGTGTTCATTGTCTGTGATTACTGTGCCTTTGGCGTGAATGATGGCTGTGGCAGCTATTATGGCGTCGGCTAGAGGAATTTTTGGTGTGTTCAGAGTTATTTTTCCGGCAAGTTCGGCTATGTCTTCTGTTACTGGAAATATCTTTATATTTGAGCTTTTAGCTGAGGCAATTCTTATTTTTATGGCGTCTGTTCCGAGGATTTTTCCCATGGTGTTGTAAAGTTCTGTGATGGTGATTGTTGATGAAGCTGCTTTAATTTGTCCTTGGGATATTTTTTGGATGACGCGTTTACTCCAATCGGCTATTTTTTTGTTTTCAGGGTTGTAGTATGAAAAGTAAAATCTAGTGTCTACGATGGCCTTCAGCGCCATTCTTCTCGTACTCGGTCTAGTGATTTTTTCAGTTCTTTTGTGTCGTATTTTCCAGCGTCGATTCCAGCTTGTTCCTCTAGGCGCATGATAGGTCTGAGCAAGATACCTCTTTCAGCGTCGTCAATCAGCATTTTTGTTCCTTCGTTTATTCCATACTTTCTTCTATATTTTACTGGAATTGTAATTTGACCCTTCCTCGTTACGGAAACTTCTTCCAAATCCATCACTATAGTACTTTTTCTGAAATGTAGTACTTAAAGCTTCTTGTACTACCAAAAGTTTCTGGATGGACTTTTCATTTTAAGTTTGTTCGCAATCCATTCAACTATTTATTTTAGGTCGCAAAGATGAGACTTGCTTAAGGATTTAGGGGAGAATTAAGCAGGTTGCACCAGGGTTACTTGCTTGTACCGCTACAAGTATTTCTGTTAAGATGTTTAAATCTGCAGTTACATCTTATTTTGGATGTTTTATTGTTGTTTTGTGATGGTTTATGTTAGTTTGAGGATGGAAGTCATGTCTGTGACTGTGCTGAGTTATTTCAGCTGTAAAAATAATAAAGCCTGAATAAGCCTGATGTGGTTTTTAGTCAATAGTTCGCCTTGCTGGTTGTGAACGTGTATTTTATTGATTTTTTTCGATTCTTTTGATTAAAGTTTCAACTTCATTAAGTATTTTCTTTGCGTTTTTTAGAAGGTTTTCAGCTTTGTTTTTATCATAGTATTCGGAGGGGACGAGGATTTTTCCCTCTTCATTTTGAGTTGGATATCTTGCACGGATGATGTGTTGCTCCATGTTTTTTAATAGTTCCAATGTGTTGTTCACCGTTGTCTCTAAGTTTTTAGGTTTTGGTATGATTCTAAGCACGTACCAATTTCTATGTTTTTTGCTGGGTTTTGATCCAAGGGCTAATATTAAGGCTGAAGTTGAGTTTTCGGCGCATAGTGCACTGAATAAAGCGCAGCTGTCATAGAACCCGTCTTTAACGCCGTCTTCGGCTCTTATCAGTTGGTCGTGTGCTGTTTTAAGTAAGGCATCAATTTCCTTTCTAACCATATACCTTCCTCCGGATCGTAGAACCAACGTTTTTTAATTTCAATCCCTTTTAACGTGAGAAGCCCTCTGGCTATGTTAAATTTGTCGTATAACACTTCATAGCCTTCTAAAATTCCGAAAAGTATTGTGGGTTCCCCCAGAAGGTTATGTAAGAACTCTTTAAGGCTCAACGTTAAAGCTTCTATTGGGGCTTCAACCTTCACCATTGCGTCGTATATTATGTCTGTTAGGTTAGACTGTTCAAGGCAGATTATGAGTAGGTCTATGTCGCTTTCCTCGGTTGCTTTCCTTTTCGCCACGCTTCCGAAAAGAATTATAGCTAACACATTTTCGGTTTCCGCTATGAAATTCGCTGCTTCTACGGCTTTTCTGCAAAGGTTAGTCGTAGAAATCGTGGCAAGCTTGTTTAAGTTGTTAAGTTGAATCTTGATGGTTTGGTTAACTTTTTCTGGGGAGGTCAACTGATAAAGTGTTCCGTTTTTCGTAATGAAATTCTCCCTTAAAAGATCTTTGAGTGTTTTGCTGAGCCATCTGTTGCTTAAACCAGTGTCCTTTTTAAGTTCGCTGAAAGACTTGTCTTTAGAGAGCAAAGTGGATAGTATTTTGAATTTGGGAGTTACTTTAAACAGTGTCATCACGTTGTAAGTTTGAAAGAGTCTACTTTATAAACTTTTAGTATACTTTGTATACTCTTCCACACTCCACATTTCAGCTGCAAAAATAATGAAGCCTAATTTGATTCTTAACCGATGCTTAGAGCTTTAAAAACCACGCAGGTTATTAGGGTTGTTTGGAAAAGATTGTATTACGCTGCCATTTTTTAGTCGCACGATGGACCTTTGCGGTGGATAAAACAAGCCTTTCGGAAGCTTTGTCCTGAAATAGTTAATTTTCGTTATCGGAATCATTGATTGACGCCAGTTTGGGCCAACAGTTGCTATTTGAACTCCTGAATGCGTCAGAGCATAGTGGAGAAGCCAAGCAGCTATGAGATGGGTTTTTCCGCTTTGCCTGCACCAACACAAAGCCACATCATTATGTTTTTCAAGGAGTTCAGCTGCTTTTATTTGGTATTCGGTTAACTTTAAACCCAGAAATTTCAGGCAGAATAAAACAAAATCCTTCGGGACCTCTGCGGCTTTAGCTTTCTGCTCTTCCTGCCACTCTGCCTCAATTTTCTGTGCTTTCTTCAGTATGCTTTTTAGACCCACGCATCAAAATTGTGACTTATTTTGAGTCTATTTTGGTTTAAAAGGTTTAATTGAGGAGTTGCAAGTGGGGGTCTTCAAGAAAACAGCTGTTTTTGGTAGGTTCCTATAGTTTAGGCAGCCTTGATATCCCTTCTATTTGGTCGAAGTCTTCGTCGAATGAGTATATTTCCTTTATATCGTTCAGCCTCATAACGTCGACGGCGAGGGCATCGTTGGCTTCAAGCCTTAAATCTTCTCCGAGCTCAGCTGCGGCGAAGTATGCTTCTCGGGTTACGCCGTGTATTTTTACATTGTCGAGCATGAATATGCCACGGATGATTTTGGTTAGCTGGTCAAGTGGCATACCGTGCTTGAGAATGTTTACTATTTCAGAGAGGTGTACAACAGTCATTGTGACTTCTTCTTTTCCTTGGGATATGTTGCTGATTATCTGTTTAGCTCGTTCTTTCATTTGTTTTTCTCTCTGGGTTAGCTGCTTTTTCGGTTTGTAGTAAGCGTAAATGAATATATTTGCATCTAAGAATCTCATGCGCCTGCCTCGTAAAATTTCTTTTCAAATTGCTTCCAGTTTCCGATGGTTTCTACGCCCAGATCAACTTTGTCAAAGTTTTCGGTTAAATCAACGCGCCGCTTGGGAACTATCTTCAAGTATCCTTTCCTCTTGATAATGTACAGCTCTCGACTTTCCCCAATTTCAGCTTCTCGCCAATCCGCAGGCAGAATAAGGCGGCCCTGAGAGTCCATCTTCTTAACTTCCACTCCAGTTTCCAAATTTTCCACCAGAAAATACTATATTATGGCATAATATAAGTTTTCCTCCAAAATAGTTGTTAAATCACGAAGAAGGAAAAGCTGGCGCGCTCGGAGGGAAAAGATTTGAAAGGAAGTGATGTAGATCTGTTCATTCTTACGAACGAAAAGAAGAGGGTAAGATCGAAAATCAGCGCCTACCAAAACAGGCTTGGAAAGAGAATAGTTGAACTAACAGTTCTAAAAATGGAAGAAAGAAAGCTAAACATCAAATCTCTATTAGAAAACTATGAGTTTATCTCGTGGCGTGGGCTTCTTCAAGGATTCTAGCATATACGTCAGCGGTCAACCAGAATCCTGATTTAGATAAAAGCCGCAGGTTTTTCTCTAAGTCGTTGAGCGTTAACCTTTTGTTCTTCGTCAAAGTCA
>DAOUTL010000030.1 GCA_030626685.1 Candidatus Bathyarchaeota archaeon
CGGAGGAACAGGAACAGCCCCGCTATTATTCTTAGCCAAAAAATTAGCGTCTAAAACAACAAAGCTGGTCTTCGTGACAGGCGCGAAAACAAGAGAAGAATTACTATTCATAGACGAATTAAAGAAAATACTTGCCAGAGAAAAAACGCAACTTATTGCAACAACAGAGGATGGCAGTTACGGCATCAAAGGCTTAGCCACAATACCACTAAAAACGCTTTTGGAAAAAGAAAAATTCGACATGGTTTACACTTGTGGGCCGGAACAAATGATGCTAAAAGTTTTCGAATCGGCTGAAAAATACGGAATAGCCTTAGAGGCAAGTTTAGAACGCTTAATGCGATGCGCTATAGGACTTTGCGGAAGCTGCGTTATAAACAGATACCGCGTATGCAAAGACGGACCAGTATTCACAGCAGAGCAAATAAGGGAAGCAAAAAACGAGTTTGGAGTTTCAAAACGAGACTTTGACGGAAGAAAAATACCTCTGGAATAAATATGCTTTGATGCTATAGGGTTTGAGATTATCGTTAATTGTGAGCTTAGAATTTATGAATGCACATGCAATCAAATATGGTTCTATTCAAATGTTTCTCTAACTATTCAATTGGTCTAAGCATTTGACTTTACTGAACATCTTTACGCGTTCATTTCGGTGACGTACTCAAATCCTAGCTCTATTAACGACTCTGCTTCTTTGATTGTTGTGGCTGCCTCGCACGTATATCGGTCGGCGATCTCTTTCTGGATTGTTTCTGTCGCTTGGATGTAAAGCGTGGTATTCTCGATTACTTTGTGGTTGGAAGTTTTTGACGTGGACAATGTCCTTCGTTTTGTGTAGAGCATCATCGCCTTCCAATGTCTCAGAGTGGCGAACTTTACCTTTCGGATAAAGTGGACTGGAAGTGGAACCGACTGTAATTGTCTACTTTATTTTCCTTTCAAGGGAGAAATATTTAATAAAGTTCAAATTTTTTCTTCAGTTATGATACGCTTTGAAGATGTGGTGCGTGCAAAAAAGTTTTTAGAGAATTTAATCAAGAAAACACCAGTTGTACGTTGTCAATTTTTGAGTGAATTTTGCGGGGGCGAGGTCTATTTGAAACTTGAAAACTTGCAGATATCGAACTCTTGCAAGATAAGGGGAGCTTTCAACAAAATGTTAACTTTAGGCTCTGAAATGAAACAAGGCGTTGTCGCTGCTTCTTCAGGGAATCACAGTATAGCGGTTGCTATTGCCGCAAAAAAGCTCAATTTACCTGTAAAGATAGTTGTTCCCGAGAGCACGCCGAAAGTAAAGATTGAGAAAATTATGAAATATGACGTGGGGCTCATGTTGTATGGGAATATATACGATGATGCTGAGCGTAAGGCGTTGGAACTAGCACGGAAGGAGGGGTTAACCTATATTTCGCCGTACAATGATAATTTTGTCATTGCCGGGCAGGGAACAATTGGCTTGGAGATTCTAGATGAATACTGTGAAGTCGACAGCATCATAACGTGCACTAAAGTTTTATCTTCGCTAATAGTAGATCTCTTCAGCTGAATTACACTAAGCTTCAGGTTTCAGCGCGTGATGGAAATGAGGATCAAACTTAAATTTACGAAGTATCAAGCCTGTGGAAACGATTTCATACTTAAGGATGAAAGGGATGGAATAACTATTCCGGACGAAAAAAAACCTAAGCTTGTGAAAAAACTCTGCGACAGACACTTCGGGATAGGTGCTGATGGAATACTATTCGTAGAGCCTTCCAACAGAGCTGACGCAAAAATGCGGTTGTTCGACCGCGAAGACCGCGAGGCACTTATGTGCGGCAACGGCATAAGATGCGTAGCTGACTACCTATACAACGAATTGAAGAAAGATAGGCTGCTGATCGACACTAACGATGGAGTAAAGGAGATAACCAGAGTTGACGAAAACCTCTATAAAGTGAACATGGGAAGATTGAGATACCTTATGAAAGAGGTGAAGAAGCTTTTCAAAGGGAGCTTTCCAGACAACGAGAAGCTACTAGATAAAGAGATAACTTTTCCTAACCTTGGAAAGACTAGAGTTTCTATTGTAAACTCCGGTGATCCCCATGCTGTGGTATTCGTTAAGGATATAGAAAAGGAGGATATGGACAAGTACGGAAAGGGCATAACGGAAAACTTCGAACTCTTCCCATACGGAGTCAACACAGACCTGTGCCAAATCATAGATGATGAGACGATCAAGGTGAGAACATACGAGGCCGGAGTCTGCTATGAAACGATGGCATGCGGAACAGGAGCCACGGCGTGTGCTGGCGTTGCCTACTTAACGAATAGAGTGAAGACAAACAAGATCAACGTCATAGCCCGAGGAGGAGAAATGACAATAGAAATTGGAAAGAACAGCCTCTTCATGATAGGCCCAGCCCATCGAGTTTTCAAGGGAGAAATGTACGCAAAAATCTAAAGCTTCTATGAAACCTTTGAAAACAGAAAAAGAGGGAAGGTTGCGGAGGATATCTTCATGGTTAGCGGAAACGGATTTTCACTCGATTTTTCCCCGTTAAATTGGACCTGCTTTGCTGAATTGCGTCCAATCGTTGTACAAGAGATCGTGTAGGTATGGAAGCTGCCACTCATATTCAGGATGTTCTTCCAAGAAATCGTCTACTATGAACTCTGTGCCGCATGGATGTCCCCAGCGACCCCACATTCCCATGCTGGGATAAGCAAGACTACTGGATGTAACCTTGCCGTCGTAAGCTCCAGAAGGATAGTAGCGTGGCGGTGATACCTCGCCATGACCACAAATTGTTCTTCTGCTGGGCGCGTCTGTTTCTAAAAGTACATCATAATGATCGGCTAGCATCAATTTACCTAATTCAACGTCTATCTTGCCGTAATATTCGTCACGGAGTTGTTGCCATCTTACATTCCTACAGTATCCACTTGTAGTTGGATCAGTCCAGTTATAAGTTGTCTCGGATCGGACACCTGAGCCTTTCGGATAATTACTTGAACCGATAAAGCCGTTGAAAGCGCGTTCGACGTCCCAATGGTAGCAACCCAATTGTAGCGAGCAGATTTCCCCGGTCTTTGCGTCTCCGATCAACCATTCATTTGCATAGGCTCCGTTGCCTTTGTACGTCATAACTTCAACCCAATCATCTATGTTGTCTGTGTATTGCATAGCGTATCTTTCGCGGACGAAGATTGGAACACCTTCGAGGTTGTAAACCCCCATACCAGGCAGAGTGGTCTCGCATACTATCAAGCCTGCGTCATTCATAATCCAGTCTTGACCGCTCCAGATGCAGCCTC
Organism: Candidatus Bathyarchaeota archaeon; assembly: GCA_030626685.1. Classification (GTDB taxonomy): domain Archaea; phylum Thermoproteota; class Bathyarchaeia; order Bathyarchaeales; family Bathycorpusculaceae; genus DAOUTL01. The sequence continues at coordinate 3,304 of DAOUTL010000030.1, forward strand.
CAGTACTTTGGTATAAAATTTCATGTCCCCTTCGCGGTTTTATATGGAAGATTACATTCCAGTAGCCATCTCCAGCGTATCCAGCCCATGTGTTATGGGCGATAACTATTTCTTTGTTAGCTGTAGCATCGCCTGTGGCGATGAAAGCGCTACAACCCTTTTCCCAGTGGGGTAGGGGAATATGTCCAGTTGGATGCTCTTTCTCGAAATAGGCGTCCCAGTACGCGTCAATATCAGCCCACGCGTTGAATGTAGTGATATCCCACTTGTCCCAGTCATAACCAGCCGCTCTTACACCAGCAGTTATCCCCTCAATCTCAACCTTCTGTTCAGCAGGGAGTTTTTGCCATACATACATCCTTGCGATGTCGCGGGCAACATACCACCAATCGCCGAACTCTTCTTCACTCCAGTAGATGTGGATTGCGGCGCTCCAAGAGATGTTAATATTGTCGGCCAGTAAGTAGCCATGCTGGTAGCCTATTTGGAAGGGCGTGCCTTCGAGATGGACAAAAATCCAACCGTTTTCCTCCATTCGATATGCACCCCTCAGAAGAGGGTTCGCTCTACAAGTAGTTGCTTCAGCCAGCGGCGCGATCATTAGGAAAGTCAAAACAACCAAAGCGATGGCGGAAACTGTTAATGATTTAATTTTCATTCCTTTTTATTCCTCCTTTTTATTTGCCTCTTTCTGAGCCTCACTTGGCTCTAGGCGGTTTCACGCCTCCAAAGGATTCACCTCTGGCTTCCCGTACGAGCAGCATCTATGCTGCATAGATGGCTTATTTTAGTGCACTTTATAAAACTTTTCTAAGTCTTATATCGCAAGCTATCTCTTTTCTTGTAGGCAACGTTTTTATAGATTTAACTGTGGCCTACTTTAGTTAGATGTGTAAGAATCGTGATAGAAACTTTTAATTTGAAGGAGAAAGAGTTTGTGGATAGAAGGATGTTTGAAATTGAAAAAAGGCTAGCCAGAGTTCCAGGGTACAATCGACACGGAGAACCCATGTACGACCGCCATATAATCGAATGTGACACGCGGTTATTCTGGAGTGTCAACACCTTCAAGGAATCCGGCGTCTATCACGCACGAGTAACAATAGAATTCCCTGAAAAAGAAGTCTTTTTGATCGAAGCCGTAAGCCTAGAAACGCTTATGGAAAAAGTCGAGCAACGAATGTTAAAGCATGAGGATGACTTCAAGGAGTGGCTTATTTTTATGAGTAAGTAGTTTTCTCTCCGGTTATAAAAAAGGGGGAAATTAGAGCGCGCTATTTCCCAAAGGTATTTTGGCGTTAGTCTCTTTAGTTTTGCTATCTTTAACCGTATATCGAGTTCGTGAGTAGTCTGTACATGGTTTGCAAGTGCGCTCTACGGGTGCATGTTGTACCAATTAAGATCACTTCGCCGTCCTCGTATGCGCCGTGAATAATTATGGGGTCACCTTCCGCATCTTCACTGTACGGCCAGTATCCGGCTAGGAGCATGTCCTCTGAAGCTAAGCTGGCGGCAACTTTGACCCCGGGTCCTAGATCCGTGAACCGAACTGGGTAGTAGACAAAGGCGCAGCCATCTTCTGGATAGTAGGCAGTAACCGGGTCAAGGGGATCGTAGTTCATCCTCGCCACCCCGTTCGGACGCCCACCCGGAGGCCATGGGACGCTGGTATAGACAGCCGTTGCGTCGAGGAACTCTGCATAGTTCAAAAGCGCTGCTCCTCCTGCGCCAACCCCGATATAACGACCTCCTTCTTCTATGAACTCCATTAACTTCTCCTGTGCTTCAGTCCCTAATCTACTCCATATCCTAGAGGCTGTTCCGTCAGGAACGTATAATACATCATAGTCTGCTAGCAACCCTTCTTCTACCTGTTCCTTGTCTACCAGATCAAATTCGAAACCGAAGTCCCTCAGCACAAATACCATTTCGTTATATGCGTAAGAGCTAACTCCAGAGCTGCGGAGTATCGCTATTTTCGGCACTTTAAGTTCGTGATATGATATCCCAACATCTTCGTCGATCCCGTACACTTTCAGGTGAAGTTCCATCACGAGTTTGTTTAAAGTCGACTCTATCTTTCGCTGATCCGCTGGGATTATGAATGTTCCGACGCCAAACTCCATTCCAGTGTACGTAAATGGCAAATCAGTTCGGCCGACGATTATTCCTTGATCTAGGAGCCTGTTGACCATGTTTACTGCGTTGTTTGTGTCACCTTTTAGTGCGTATGCATACTCAGCTGGGAAGTCTATCAAATCTCCTATCGGGTAAGAGGCGCTGTTTGCTGGATGCAGTTTCGCGCTGAATTCTTCGTCGATCGTGTGGACCGTGACGCCCCAAAGCTCTGGGAAGTTCCAAGCGGCATCATCATACATCGCGACCCCGGGATCGTAACTTAGATCCTCCCCGCTCCACAGTAGACAGTTTGCAAGTCCGCTCTTGGCTTGAGACATCAAAACCACATAAGAGCCAGCCGGGTATGTCACTCCATCAGCAGAGAAGGGTCTAGAAGCCTGCATTACATTCACACCATGGAAAATCACGTGATCAACAAGCTTCGCCGCTTGAATTGGATCAATCTGTAGTTCATCGCCCATCGGTATCACGTAAGCGTAGGGGAATTTGTAGAGGGAACCCTGCGGGTCGTAGTCCGTAGCGTCGGGAAGGTTCCACGCCGGTCCTTCCCAATCCCACCCATATCCCTGCTTTCCTCTTATGAACAGCTCAAGCTGATTTCTTAACAACTCAACGCGATGTTCCGCTGCGAAGGTCAGGCCAGCCTTCATATTTACATAGTGAGCCAGAATGTCGTCAGGGACACCGATCGGATCTAAATAGTCTCCCCTTGGAGCTTCACTGCATTGCCCCAGAGACCCGTGGTAGTACGCGTACATCTGGAACATTGTGGGCGGGTAGTCATCCCAGCCCCCCTCGGCCCAATAATCCCTGTAAGGAATCTCAACGGTAATGCCAATGTCGGTTAGAGCCTCTTCCTGTACCAGGGCCATGGGGTATAGCCATTTTTCGATCAAGTCCATTTGGGCATTTGGACAATGCGGTATTGTGCACGGTTCAACCAACATCTCCTTTGGACCCATGTAGCCGTGTGGATTTAGATCAATCAAGGGATTCCAATCTCTTAAAACCGAAATCATGGCCCGCGTCTCAGGCTGAGACGCTCTGATAGCGTCTCTATTTAGGTCGAAACCGTTGTCATTCGTTCTTTTGTCGGCGATCCTTCCGTCCGGGTTGGAACAAGGATTTATTAGGACAATTAGATTGCTCAAGATCTTTTGAACTTCCTCGGAGTCCTCGTATGCCAACTCGCGGATCAGTTGTAAGCCGGCGTCAACACCGCCCATCTCACCCCCGTGTATGGGGCAGTTGATATAGACCGGAGCCTTGAAATCAAGGTCATCTTGATCCAACTTCAGCAGAACCTTCTCCGGGTCTTCCACAATATCTTTCGCCAGTGATTTGTAATGACCCAATCTTCCTAAGGTTGATGGATCTGAAACCGTGACTAGCAATAAAGTATGTCCCCCTGCTGATTTTCCGGTCACTTCCACTTGGACTCTGTTGCTCGTCTTTTCTATCTCCCGTAGAGTAGGTAACAACTCTGAGTATGGGATATAACCCGGCACGTACTTTTCTCCCGGGATAGGCCCTAGTTCCCACCATTTACCTTCCCGAGACACTACAAGTTCTTGATTACGATATGCGACTACGGACTGAAATTGTAGTAGTGAAAGAATACAAAGCAAAACCACAGAGAGCGCAATGATTTTCATTTTCTTCAACTCTCTCGTCCTTCCTTCTTTTTCGGTCTTAGAACTCTTTCTGGAGCTCGATTGCTCCTAGGCGGTGTCCGCCTCCGGAGGAATAACCTCCGGCTTCACTAATGTAGCAAGTATGCTCCACTAATGTAGCAAATACGTATATGTAGTAAATATAGAGTATAAAGCTTTTTCTATCTTAGATTTCTACAACTTCTTCTCCCATGTTGATCCCTCAGAGTTCGTGCATAAAATTTATCGGGAGATTAGTGTGCCTGTTTTTCCTTCGAGGGCTTCTGTTGCTTTGTCCAGCGAGGTGATTATGGCTTTTTCTCCGTTGGATTCCAAGAATCTTACGCAAGCCACTATTTTTGGTTTCATGCTTCCCGGTAGGAAGTGCCCTTCCTTAAGATATCTTCTTGCTTCTCCTAGTGTCATTCTGTCTAGATCCTTTTCGTTAAGTTTTCCGTAGTTCAACTTAACCTTTTCAACGTCTGTTAAAATCAAAAATATGTCAGCTCCAACGACTTCTGCAAGTTTTTCTCCTGCCAAATCCTTGTCTATAACTGCCTCTACTCCTTCTAGGCTTCCATCCTCTTTCATCATCACGGGGATTCCTCCCCCTCCACATGCTATGACTATGGTTCCGGCATCAATAAGACTTCTAATTGCGTTTCTTTCAATTATGGCTATTGGGTTCGGTGAGGGGACAACTCTTCTATACATTTTTTCTCCAACTGGCTTGACTTTCTTGATTACGTAGCTTTTCTTCTTCGCTAGTTTCCTGGCTTCTTCTTCGGTGTAAAATGGACCTACCGGCTTTGAAGGATCATGGAAGTCAGGGTCGTTCTTGTCCACTAACACTTGCGTTAACACCGTGACAACTGGCGTGTTTAATCCCGCCTCTTTTAGGTAGTTTATCAACGTTTGTTGTAGCATGTAGCCTATTTGACCCTGCGTCATGGCACCAACTATATCTAAAGGCTGAGGGGGAACAACTTCGCTTGCCTCCTCCTGCTGTATCAGCAGATTTCCAGCTTGAGGCCCATTCCCATGCGTTATTACCACTTTGTAACCTCCCTTTATTATCTCTAAGATGTGTTTGCAAGTTTCCCTCACGTTTCGAAACTGCTCCTCCGCCGTTCCCCGTTCCTCAGCCCTTTTAATAGCATTACCACCCAAAGCAACCACAATAGTTCTGACCAATTACGTATTCTCCTTCAGTAGATGGTAAGGGATGCTTGATGCTTCTTCTTTCAAGCTGAAACTTCGAGGCCTGGTATTTTCACCTTGTTGTACAATATGTCTAGGGCTTTCATCACAGTAGTAATCCAGAGAAAGTAAATTAATGCTATGAATGTATATGATTCTAGGATTCTCCATGTTTGTGAGGCCATTGTTCTGCCAGCGGCTGTGAGATCTTTCCCTCCAATAGTTAGTAGGGCTGCTGTGCTTTTGGCCAAGGAGCAAAACTCGTTGCTCCATGCGGGTATTACTATCCTCAGGGATTGGGGAAGCACTACATATATGATTGCTTGAACCTTTGAAAGTCCTATAGAAAGGGCGGCTGTCATTTGGTCTTCGTACACTGATTCCATCGCTCCTTTTATGTAGCCCTTTTGGTATGCCGCGCTGTTAAGTGTAAAAGCTACTAGACCCACTGTGAACCAGTCTATCCGTATATTGAGCAGTGTAGGTATGCTAAAGTAGAATATGAAAAGCTGAGCGACAAGTGCACTTCCTCTGAAAAATTCCACGTAGAATTTGATTATTGTTGAAACAATCTTTCCTCCGTATAAGTCGCCTATCGCCAGCGGAATTGCCAATGCAAGGCCCATTATTACTCCGAAAAAGGTCACTTGGATTGTTACGAGAAAACCGTCAAATATCCGAGGGAGAAACTCGATTATAAAATCCATTCTTACTCCTTCGTCGTTCGCTTAATCAATCGCTCCATGAATCTTTTTGCTCTATCACTGGAAGGTTTTGTGAAAAATCGTTCTGGTGGACCCTCCTCGACAATCATGCCTTGGTTAAAGAAAATCATCTCATCTGCCACTTCGCGGGCGAACTGCATCTCGTGGCTAATTATGAACATAGTGGTTCCTTTCTTTGCTAGGGCTCTTAATGTGTCTGTGACTTCTCCGATTAGCTCTGGGTCAAGAGCTGAAGTTGGTTCGTCAAGTATTATAATATACGGATCCATTGCCAACGCTCTGGCTATTCCAACTCTTTGTTGTTGTCCTCCAGAAAGTTGGGCTGGGTAATGGTTTGCCCATTCCTCCATTTTTACTTCTCTTAGGGCCTTCGTTGCCCGTTCTCTGGCTTCTTTTTTGGGTAGTTTTAGTACACGTCTTAATCCCAACTCTACGTTCCCAAGAGCAGTGAGATGATGAAAAAGCCAAATATGCTGGAATACGAATCCTATTCTTGCCCTTGCCTTGTTTAGATTTACACCGGGCCTAGTTAGGCATTCCCCTCTATGGAAGACGTCTCCCTTGGTAGGTGTGGTTAGCAGTGCTAAACATCTTGCGAGTGTGCTTTTTCCAGAGCCGCTTGGCCCGAACAGAAGTTTTATTTCACCTTCTTTAATTTCTAAGGAAACATCTTTTACTGCAGTGATTTTTTCATAGATTTTCCATAAGTTTCTACATTCCATTACTGTGTCTGCCATTTTTATTACCTCTAAAGCCCCAGCTCCTTCCTTTTTCTGCTTCCCCACATGTCTAAGTAGGTTGCGAGAGGAAAGGTGAGCAGTATATAGATGAAGGCAGATGCGAAGTAGGGAAATACCGTGTCAAAAGTTGTCATTCTCAATATGTCCGTCCTCTTCATTGTCTCGAGAACCCCTAGAATAAAAGCATAGGCGGAATCCTTAATTAAGAGTGCATATTCACTGCCCAAACCCGGGGTTGCAATGATAAATGTTTGAGGGATCATCACATGAATTATTGCTTGTGAAGTGGGAAGCCCAAGGGATCTAGCGGCTATCATCTGACTTTCTCCGACACCCCTTATTGCTCCCCTAAATATCTGGGACTGATTAGCCCCGCTTCTTAATCCCAAAGCGAATGTCACTGCGAAAAATGCTTCATCAAAGGGTTTCAAGCCTAGTGCTAGTCCTACACCAAAGTAGAGGAGTAGCATCATCACTATTTCTGGAACTCCCCTAAGGATTTTTTCGTAGAGGTCAACCATCACTTGAAAGGGTTTACCCATATATACCCTTATAAAAGCTAAGGGAATTCCTAAAGCTAATCCAGATAAAAAAGAGAGGATTGATATGGCAAGGGTTGTGGGCACCCCCCATAGTATGAAGCTCAGCTGGCTAAGTGGGTCCAATGTTCACCACGCAGTAGTTAGCACTTCCACTCTGCCTTCAGTTCGTCTAGCTTGCCCTCAGCTATTATTTCTGCGAGAGCGCCGTTTATTTTCGCGACGAATATGTCGTTGTCCAAATGTGCTACGAAAGCTACAGGCCAGTATGGTCTCTTATAGATCACAACTATCGGCTCTTCTCCCCTCTCCTCTGCTTCAAGCATCCACCAAGACGTTATAGGAGTCTCAGAATAAATACAGTCAATCTCGCCTCTTTTCATGTCTTCAAGCGCGAGGATGAAATCCGCATAAGTTCTTAGAACCCCTGGAACAACCTTACTTAGTTCGTCCTCTTGGGTTGTAGCTATTTGTGTTCCGCATGTCAATCCAAGATCCTCTAGCTTCTCGAGAGACTCCAGCAGGGTTATGTCCAACTCCTCAGCTCTGCTTTTTAGCATCACTACTTGGCCCTCTGTTATGCTGTGGGGCATTGTAAACTGTACCTCTTCCATCCTTTCCGGTTTTGTCGAGAAACCGCTTATCCCCATGTCTATCTTTTTGGCTTTAACTTCAGGTATAATGGTTTCGAAGCCCATTTCTCTCCATTCAACATCAAAGCCCAGTCGTGCGGCAATCATCTCCATCAGCTCAACCTCAAAGCCTGTAAACTTGCCAGTTTCTGGGTCTAAGTATTCGAATGGAGGCCAATCCGGGCTACTCCCAATTCTGATCGTTCCCCTCTCTTGGAGTTCCTCCCACATCACCGCTGCTATGTCTTCAGGTGCTTCTGGCAGAATGAGTGGACTTATGTAGAACCCGGCGACAAAAGCAACTACTATGATTAGTATGACTCCAATAGCCATAACTGTTTTGGAAATCGCCATCCCTTTTCCCTCACCATATATAATTTATTATTTCGTATTTAACCTTTTATGTGTAAGGGTTTGGCGAAAAATTCATGCTGTTTATTAACCAACGTAAGAATTTTTGGGAACGATTACTGGTAGGAGAGTAAATTCTTACCAAAGAATTGAGAAAAATCGGAAAGATGGGAAGAATCAATCTCGGAGTTGAATTTAAAAAGGAAAAACCCATAGCACGCGAATAAATTTACTGTAAATTATGTTGTCCAAGCCTCTTACTAGGACTTAGCCCTTTAAACACTATTTTGACTGGAACAGTTACTAACACGGGATTCGCAATTTCCGTCGTTGAAGTTGTTGCTACAGAACTCAAAGCCTATTAATGTTTCAAAAAGGTTATATGTTTCTGTTGTTATTTTGGTGTATTGGCGGGTGTTTGGGATGAAAGGTGACCGCGAAATCAAAAGCTGATTCTGAAAAATGGGTTACAATGGATTATCGCCCGCTTGAAATTGAAAGAGAAATCCGCGAATTCTGGGATAAAAACAAGATACAAAAAAAGCTGATGGAATTCAGAGAGAAAAGTAACACAGGCTTTTCAGGATGGGTTGAAGGACCACCGACATTGAACGGC
>DAOUTL010000168.1 GCA_030626685.1 Candidatus Bathyarchaeota archaeon
AAAATTCCAAATATAGCAAACTCTCTTTTTATTAAACCATCCTTCCTCCGTAAACATCTTAAAGGTAAAAGGGGTTTAGAGTGAAATCTTCAAGGACAGCAGCCTTCAAGAATGTCTTCTTTAACTTAAGCATATTCCAGTTTCTAACCTTTGTAAGGAGAGGTGTGTTCTACAGTTTCATGATAAATTATCTTTACATGCTTTTGCAGACCGTCACTTACACGACTATGCTTGGAACTTTTAATATGATAGCCTCTTCCCTTGGTCAAAACCTTCTTTGGGGTAGAATAAGCGACCGCTATAAATTAAGAGCCAAATTGATAGTGATAGGTGAAACCATAGCTGGATTCACATACATACTCGTGTTTGTAATTCATAAATCCCTAATAGAAGCTGGGAATTCGTTCACCGCGGGCATAGCAATTATTTTCGGATTTTCCATTCTTGAATTCTTCTGGTCGATGTCGGATGTCGGATGGGCAGCGTTATTAACGGACGTTACGACTCCGGAAATTCGCGGAGGCGTAATAGGTGCATTAAACTTTATCGCTTCCGTCGGCAGAGCGGTCGGCATAATACTTGCAGGCTTTCTCTACAATGATGGAGAAGGTTTCAGAAGTGGGACAATATTCTACATGGTGACGGCGTTGCTTTTTATAGGCGCAGCCTTGATGACGATGATTTCAAAGCGCATAAAAACAGTGAATGCTACGCCACGAGAAAAGACGGCTATTTTAACCTTTGAAAAAGCCAGCAGCGAAAATGAAAGAGCATACAAATGGTTTCTGTTTTCCCTTGTAATAGTGGTTTTAGGTGCCGCCTCCATCAGCCAAATATTCCTGCTTTTCCTAAAACTTCCTGACGGGTTGAATGCCAGCGACCCTGAAATGAGTTTGATATTGACGGCTTGGACGGTGGGCGGAATGACTGCTAGTCTAGTTTCTGGGAGATTAGCAGACAAAATTGGAAGAATTAAAGTTCTGTTTTTAGGCTTAAGCTTGGCAATAATAACGCCGCCACTTTACAGTGCTGCCTTAAACGTTCCTGCGATGGCTTTGATTTACGGATTAAACGGCATAGCCTTCTGGACGCTTCACACAGTTGGCTTCGCCTTCGCCGGAGACGTAATTCCCCAGCATAAGAGGGGAAGACTGCTCAGCAGGTATAATATGGCTATGGCTTTAAGCTGGGGTCCAGCAGGCCTTCTCATAGGTGGACCGCTTGCAGATCTCCAAACAAAAAGTTTAGGGTTACCCACATTCACAGCCTATGCGAACACTTTCTACGTATCATCAATCATTGTGGCATTGGGCACGATGTTGTTTGCTGCAAAAGTCGCAAAGTTAAAAGTGAAAACCGCTTAAATCTTAAAAACAAGTTCTCACTAAAAATGCCCATGGGTTTCCACCATGCTTGAATTCAAAATAGTCAAAATTGAAGTACCGGAAGACTGCAATGTGATTTTGGGTATGGCACACTTCATAAAAACCGTTGAAGATCTTTACGAGGCTTTGATTAATGCTGTCCCAAACATAAAATTTGGAATAGGTTTCTGCGAAAGCTCTGGTCCTTGCTTGGTAAGACATGAGGGAAATGATGAAGAACTAAGGCTGCTGGCGGCGAGGAAAGCATATGAAGTTGCATGCGGTCACAGCTTCATAATTTTCTTGAAGAACGCTTATCCCATTAACGTTTTAGACAAAATTAAGAACGTTCCAGAAGTATGCACGGTTTACGCTGCTACCGCAAATCCTCTAGAAGTTATCATTGCAGAAACCGAGTATGGCAGAGGAATAGTCGGCGTAATCGACGGTTTAAAGAGTAAGGGCATAGAAGCCGAAGAAGACATAAAGGCAAGGAAGGATTTTCTGCGGAAAATAGGCTACAAGCTTGGTTAAGCCGAGACGCTGCGTCTGTCCTTGGCATTGAGAATTAATAAAACGAATCTAACAACGGAGAATCATGTTTGAATCTGAATACTTTCCTTAAGCATTTGCTATGGCAAATTTCTTTAATGCTAATTCTAGTTGCGGTTTTCCATTACGTTTTAGAAATAATAGACTATAGTTCATTTTTGCTTAGTGTTATACTAATCGCAGTCGTTTTGGCGGTTCTTATGGTTTTATTTGTGTGGAATGTTTTCAAAAAGGCAGCTGTTAGAAAAATAAACATGCAGGATGGAGCTGCCTTGAACGCTCCCGTTGCCCCGGAGGGTTATTGACCCTTGAACCGCATAAAGCTGACTTTTAAATTTTATTTTCATCCGTGCACAGTTAATTTTTGTTGCAGTTCAAAAGAAACTTTTTCTTTCATTCTTTGAGCAGTATAGGCAATTAATTGGTTAAACTGATTTTCTGTTAGAACATGGCGTGCTTTCGATAAAATTTCTAGGCATATTTCTTTAAAAACGAGGTCGGCACAGCCCATTTTTGCGTCGTCAATTAACTCTTTGCAAGCTTGAAAGATTTGTTCGCTCAAGGCAACTTCACCCTGCAATCAAATAGCTATACTCTAAAACATTAAAACACTTATGAATTTAGAAACAGAATCCAAAATTCATTTTTAAAATTTAGAGCTGCCCTCTATAGTAGGTTGTTGTTGGACATCCAACGCACTTTTCGGCTTTATATCTGTGGCAGGGTCTGCAGTCCACACGGCACGGGGTAATCGTGTAATTCATACTGGTTAGATATTCCCGTATCGGCATTAAGGAAGAATAATAAATGTCGCTTATTGGATAAAATTCCGACCTTCTGACTCCTTCGCTGCTTCTTAACGAGCACTTTTCTATGGAAATGCTTTCCAGAGTGTTTCTATCTTCAGCCACAACCAAAGCCACTAGGTTGTAGCCGCCTAAAGTTGTAAACATGTTTACTACTCGCGGACAGTTTCTAAAACGGCTGATAA
>DAOUTL010000090.1 GCA_030626685.1 Candidatus Bathyarchaeota archaeon
GCAGCTTTTCAGCATACTCGTAATAGATGGAAATTCTGTCACTTTGAATATATTCCTCGTCTGGTTTGCATCCAAGCCAAGCCAAATCCTCTCTAATACGGTCGTAAAACTCTAAAACTGGCCTTTTCAGCTTCGGGTCTGTGTCCTCAAAGCGTAGAAGAAATTTTCCTTTATACATACATTTGTACTCGTAGCATAAGATTATGGCTCTGGCTGAGCCCAGGTGTAAAACACAGTCTGGATTCGGCGAAAAACGCGTGACAACTTGAGCATACTTATCCACGTTAGGCAAGGGTGGAAGCAGCTTTTCCTCCTCAACCCTCTCTTTTACGAGGGCTTCTGGCCATTTTTCCTCAACAATGCGTTTTCGCTCATTTGGTGGAAGACTGTTAACTTCCTGAACAACTTCGTTAACGAGGCTGGCGATTTTCTTCACTCTTGCTCTTAACTCTGGTTTTTCACTCAAAAGTTTTCCAATGACCGGGTCTGTCTGTGCCTTGCCATCATGTCTGATAGCGTTTAGCAAAGCGAGTTTTCGAACGAACTCCCTAAGTTCAGCGTTTTCGAACTTCAATTGTTTAACACTCTGTTATGTGTTTAGATTTTCCTTTCAATCAAAAATTTTGCGAAGGAGTTTAATTTTTCCTTTGCATCTGAGGCTGGCAGAAGCCTTTCAACCTCTCTCCAGCTTTCTTCAACCATTTTCCTTGCAAACTGCTTAACATATTCTATAGAGCCATACTTTTGCATTATTGCTATGGCTTCATCCCTGAGTTCTTGGTCTGAGGTGTGCATTTTTAGGATGTCAATGAGTCTTTCCCTATCATTGGTGTCTGCAACCTTCAAGGCGTGGATAACAATTAGGGTTCTTTTTCCCTCTGTTACGTCTTGTCCACGTCCACCCTTCTTCTCTGCAAACTCTGTGCTTGTCAAATCTAGGATGTCATCTTGCATTTGGAAGGCTACGCCTATACTTTCAGCGAAACGCCCAAGTTTTTCAACGAGTTCTCCGTTTGCATCCGCCAACACAGCAGCGATTTCAGCAGCCATCCTTGCCAAGGTTCCAGTCTTGTAGGCGCACATCTGTAAATACTCTTTTTCATCTATTGCATCTGCATTTGCTAGGCCTCTGTGCCATGCTATGTCCATTGCTTGACCAAAGCTTAGACTAATCATCTCCTGCACGTAAATCTCATAGATTTCACACAGCTTTTCCAGAGAAACTTTTTCTCTGTTTTCTATGAGCGGTAAAAGTGGCAGATAGTACATGGCATTTCCAGCGTTTATGGCTATGTCTAAGCCGTAGATTTTGTATGTGCATGGTTTTCCTCTTCGGAATTCGGATGCATCCTCTATGTCATCTATCAGTAATGTTCCGTTGTGGATTACTTCCGGGATTATGGCAAAATCAACGAAATCTTCAGGATTTTTGCCTAATGCTTCACATATTAATAAGAACAGGGCTGGACGCCATCGTTTTCCGCCTCTATCAAGAAACTCCCAGATGGGCTCAGCAACTGCTTTGTTTAAGGCTTCTAAATTGTATGCGTAGCGTGGCGGGTTAATCTTAAAAAGAACAGCATTTTCTGAAAAAAATCTCGGGATATACTTCTCAATAACCTTGTCTATTAAAGCGGCTTTTTCTTCAAGAAATTTTTCAATATCCAAAGGTTTAACTCCTCACCATTCGCGCATACCTTTTTATGTTGAACCTCCTCATCCTCAGCCACTCTGCAGTTTTACCCGTTATTACAAGGGGTGATTCCCGCAAATTTTGCACGGATTCTGCTCCTACGAGGAACATGACGTTCCTTAATTCTTCCATTAGAAGTGAAAGCGTATCCCTTGTTTCTTTTAGTCCCTTAACCGCTGCTTGGAGCACGGGTTGCGAAAGGCTCGTTAGGTTTGCGCCTAAAGCCAAAGCCTTAGCCACGTCTACTCCGTTGCGTATTCCTCCGGAGGCGATGACAGGGATGCTTACGGTTTGGGAAACTTCAACAATGCTTACTGCTGTTGGGATGCCCCAGTCCCAGAAAACATCACCCAATCCGCGTTGGAAATCGTTTCTCCGTTTTTTTGCACGGTAATATTCAACTGCTGCGAAGCTTGTCCCTCCTGCTCCACTTACGTCTATGCCTTTGACGCCCATTGCTTCAAGTTTCTTTGCTTCTTCAGCCGCTATGCCAGCTCCGGTCTCCTTCACAATCACTGGCTTGTCAAGTTTTCTTGCGATTTCACCTATTTTTTCGAGAACTCCTTTGAAGTTTGTTTCGCCTTCAGGCTGAACTGCTTCTTGCAACGGGTTTAAATGTATTGCGATGGCGTCTGCTTCAATCATTTCTATGGCTTTCTCAACTTCTTTTACGCCGTATCCCTTAACAAGTTGCACTCCGCCAACATTTGCAACCAAAAAGGCCGTCGGAGCCTTTTTTCTAGCTACGGCGAAGGTTTCTTCAAGTTTTTTATCCTCTATTGCTGCCCGTTGGCTTCCAACTCCCATTCCTAAACCTAATTCTTCCACAGCCTCAGCTATTGTAGCGTTAATTTCGGTTGCTTCTGAGGTTCCACCCGTTATGGCACCCACTATTAGTGGTGCAGCAAACTTATGGTTAAACACCATTGTGGATAGGTCAATTTCTCGTCTGTCAATTTCCGGTAAAGCCTTGTGAACGAAACATATGTCTTTGAAACCAGTTGTGATTTTTCTGGCTTGGACGTTCTGGTTTAGGGAGATTCTGATATGGTCTGCTTTACGCTTTCTTGTTTCGTTAGCCAACTCTATTCCTTCTCCATTAAGGTGCCTTTCACTTTTTTTCCTTTGAGGGCATTGTAAATATAGTTTGGCTTGGCGGCATTTACAATTGTTACTGGGATTCCCAGCTCTATGGCTGGTAAAAGCTCAGTTATCTTGCCGAACATGCCTCCTGTAACATCATAAGCCGTTGACTTATCGAGTTTGCTCTGGAGTTTTTTCAGGTTTTCCAATGTTAAATGCCTTAACATTTTTGCAGTTTTCTCAACCTTCGGGTCAGCGTCATACAATCCATCCACATCAACACCGACTATGATGCGTTCTGCGTTGAACCTTGTGGCAAGCACTGAGACCAGTTGGTCACCGGACAGTATTGTGAAGCCTAACTTTGTGTCTAAGACTGCATCTCCGTAAAGAACTGGTAAGAAACCCATTTTCAACAGCATCTTTAACGGTGCGTCTTCAAAGCATTGGATTCTGCCATTTTTTGTTATTATGCAAGAGGAAGGTGTGATGCTTACTGCTGGAACGTTGCGCCATATCAGTGCATCCATGAATAATCCGTTAAGCACGGTCATGACGTGATGGGTTTCTGAAAAACCAATTCTCTGAGCCTTTTCTTTAAATCCTTCCTTTATGGCGTATCCTTGTGCAAGAGGATGTCCAAAGCTTCCGCCACCATGAACCATTATCAAGTTTTGAACGTTTGCCTCCCGTATTTCCTCTGCCAAACGGTTTATAACCTGCATTTGCACCTCAAGCTCTTTACCCTTATCTGTGATTACCGAACCACCAATCTTCAAAATTGTAGGTTTAAGTTCGCTCAATCCTAACACCTTCATCCGTTTTCCTAGCTATGAACGGCCTTCCACCTGCCCTCTGAATGGCTTCTAAAACTTGTTCAAGTCTTTCGTTTTCTGCTAGGGCTATCATGCATCCGCCGCCGCCGGCACCAGTTAATTTTGCACCTAGGGCTCCGGCTTTTCGTGCAGCATTTACGAGCCATTCTAAGGATTCATCTGAAACTCCTACTCCATAAAGTAACGCGTGGTTGATGTTCATTAACTCTCCGAGGGTTTCCAAATCGTTTTCCTTGAGGGCATCCATGGCTCTTAAAACAATTTCACGAGCCGCCCTCATTACGGGTTCCACAACTCGTGGATATCTTTCCCTTATACCCCGCACCTTTGCAACTTGAGCATGTGTAGGCCTTTCAACACCCGTGTCTCCGATAACGAGCGGAATATCCGTCCTAACGTCTAACGGCTTAAATCCAGTATCCATTTGAAACAAAAGTATTCCGCCAAAAGTTGAGATTGCTGGGTCTATTCCAGAGGGTGTGCCGTGCACGATTTTTTCCGCTTCGTAAGTAATGCGGAAAACATCTTCCTTCGACATTTCTACATTTAAGAGGGCGCCCACCGCTGCCGTTACAGCTGCTGCTACGGCTGCTGAAGACCCTAATCCAGCAGCGACAGGAACCGTCGAGTTAATTTCAATGTTTAAACCAACTTTTTCTCCATATATTTCTAAAACCTTTTCCGCAGCCAGCTTGACTGGTTCAAACTTTAATTTTGCTTCTTTTGCATCATCTTGTTCAACTTTAAAGGTTCCGTTTTCGAAGTACCCTGCAAGGTTAAGGTTTACCGAACGCAAATAAAGACGTTTGTCGTCGCGTTTTTCTGCTTTTGCATAAGCTCTTTTGTCTATGGCTAAAACTATGGCTGGTTCGCCGTAGACTACGAAGTGTTCTCCGAAAAGTATTACTTTGGCGGGAGCTGAGGCAACGACCCCCATTCTACACCACTATTTTGTGAAACAAACGGCGGCGTACCCAACCACACTTGAGTAGTCGCCAATTACATCTCCACTAGTTTTATGACATAATAGTTTTGCCCCTTTCGCACCCAAAACCTTCGCAGCAGTAATTAAAGCGGCTATCGGACCATAACCACAAATGCTAACGCGATGAGCCTCAACAATCGAATAGAATTTAGCTTCGTCCATTGCTTCCACAGCTTCAAGAGCCAACTTATCCTTTTTCGCTGCTCTTTCCTGCGGTTCATAATGCGTCATGTCCGAAGAAGCTATAATAACCGCGTTTTTCTCAGCTAAAACCTTAGCTACAGCTTGTCCAACCTCTCTGGCTGAGGATAAATCCTGCATCAAAAAACAGATTGGCACAATCTTAAATTCTGAACCATAAAGATACTGGAGAAACGGAAGCTGAACCTCAATTGAATGTTCAAAACGGTGGGCAGAATCATCAACATCAACTATACGTGATTCATGCACGATACGGTTTGCTGTTTCACCGTCTACCTCAACATCACCTAAAGGTGTGCGCCAAACCCCCTCATTCATAACAGCCAAAGCACCACCATAACCCGTATGATTTGGACCGAAAAGAACCACAACATCCGGTTTACCATCAGACGCCAGCTTGTAATAGGCATGGGCTGCCACGGGACCAGAAAACATGTAACCCGCGTGTGGACAAACTAAACCTATTATCCGTCTTGAACCAGGCTTAACAACTTCTGGAAGTTTTCCAGGTCCAAGCTCATGGAGAAAACAATTTTCTATTTGCCTCCTTAATGAGTCGGCTGTTCCTGCGTAGAAGGCTCCAGCTTGGCATGGACGCCGAATCTTCACCATTCCGTTAGGCCTCCTCTTCTCTTGAAATTTTAGCCTCAAAATCCTCAATTGTTAAAGGTAAATCCTTGTCCGGTGGCAATTCATCTCTCTCCCGCAATACTTGTCTTGCTAAAAGCCAGTAGATAACAGCCAAGGCTCGCCTACCCTTATTATTTGTGGGGATAACTAAGTCTACTCCGGAAAAGTCGTTGTCTGTGCTGCATAAAGCCACTATGGGTATACCCACTGAGGATGCCTCTCTAACTGCTTGAGAATCTGCCCTCGGGTCGGACACTATCAGCACTTCTGGTTCGATGCGATCTGGATACAACGGATTTGATAA
>DAOUTL010000088.1 GCA_030626685.1 Candidatus Bathyarchaeota archaeon
TCAGCTTTCTGGTTTCTCATCGTCTGATTCCGCCAGCCATGAAACTGCTAGTGGAAATGGAAGACTTAAGCCTAAACGGTTTTATTGCACCAGGCCACGTGAGCACAATTATTGGGCTTAAGCCTTACGAAGTCTTTCCGAGACTTTATGGAATGCCAACAGTTGTGGCTGGCTTCGAGCCCCTAGACGTCTTATTCGGTGTTTACATGATTTTGAAACAGTTAAGGGAAGGCGAACCACGCTTGGAAAACGAGTATGTGCGGGCTGTACGTTGGGAAGGCAACGTCAAAGCACAAGAGTTAATGCAGAAGGTTTTCGAAGTTGTGGATGGCAAATGGCGTGGACTCGGCACTGTTCCATCCTCCAAATTCAAGTTTCACGATGAACATGCGACCTATGATGCCCACTTGAAATACGGCGTGAAAGTTGAGCATGGTGTTGACTTGCAGCCTGGCTGCAGATGCCACATGGTTATAATTGGTAAAATTAAGCCAACGGAATGCCCACTGTTCATGAAATCCTGCACTCCACAAAAACCGGTAGGTGCCTGCATGGTGAGCAGCGAAGGAACATGCAGAATATGGGCGAAGACAACAAAGTGGACGTAGTAAATAACAGCATCCGCCACCTTCTCCGCCGAGAGGCTAAACCACGATTTTTTCATTAAATAGAATTTAACAAGTTTTAAACGTGAAAAGCTACTACTTAAGCGTGAGGTGCTTCTCAAATGAGCGCTGAAGCTGATAGAACTTACAGGGGTAAGTGTGTTGATTGCGGCTCGCCTCTGGAGCTGTACGAAGTTGATTTTGAGAAAGGTAGGCGTATAATGCAGTGCACTCGCTGCGGTCTATACCATTTTTATAAGAAGAATTTCTTTGGCAAGTGGAAGCTTTTGAGGGCCGGACGGGTTTCGGATTTATGGAGAAAACCAAAATGATGGGACAGCTCATGCGGTTTTGGCTTTACTATGCTATATGTTATCGCTTACTTTGCTGGACTGCCCCTTGACACACCTATGGTAAACACTTTATTGAGGGTTTTTTCCTGTCTGAGGGTGGTTCTGATGGGAAGAAGCCGAGGCTTTTTGATAGGCTTAAACGTAAGAACTGCGTTTTTAAGCGTAGTAGCTACTGCTTGACCCAATGCACATACGACATCTGGTGAAAGTATTGATTTTGACCACATTTTTCGCGTTTGCTTATTCGCTGTTAGCTAAATTATCACGCTCAAATAGATTTGAGCTGAATATGTATTAAATTCCCATGAAAAAGACGCGAATAGTGCTCTAATATTTGAGGAAAGTTTATCCATAGACCTTACGATTAAGGAAATTTTCAAGGTAAACAGGAAATTCACGGAATACCAATTGAGGGCGAAAACCAGATGACAGATAAAGATAGCTTGGGGGGTCGCATGCGGCGAGGCTGGATAAGTCCGGTTAGGTGGCTTAGAAGAACTCTGATCTTGAAAGGAAACATCAAAATTTTATCTGTGACTTCTATTATTTCTGGAATTTACCGGGGGATGATAGATGTCATATGGCAACCATTTATCCTAAGCCTTTGGGATTCAGCCGCTTTTCTCGGCCTCCTTCAGAGCTTGGGAGGCCCATATCGTGGGATAATCGGCTCGCTTGTACAGGTCTTCGGGGGACACTTATCGGATAGCAGGGGAAGAAAGTTAGTTATAGCTTATGGTAGCGTATCAGCTGGCATTGCCTTAGTGTTATACGCCTTTTCAGCTTACGCTCATGACTGGCGGATTCTCATACCAGCTACATTCGCGTTTGGTCTGGCAGCTATTGGGAATCCACCCCTCAATGCAATCATCGCAGAATCTGTTAAAATCCGTAAAAGAGAGATGGCGTATAGCACAGTAATGTTCTTCAGCTTGCTTCCAGGTATTTTTACCTCGATTATCGGAGGCATCATAGCCGATGAAATTGGCTACTTCGCGATATTTTTAATTAGCATTTTGTTTGAAGGGGTTAACTTAAGTTTAATCCTGCTTTTCCTTAAAGAAACTTTGCTGGAAAGTGTAAAGAAGCCAACGTATGGATTAAAAGATTTTCTTAAAGGCTTAGTTCCAACAACAGGGCTTAAGGGCTTGTACATCGCGATTATGGCGGACGCTCTCTCCTGGGGCTTGGGATCTGCGATACTGTATGGTCTCCTTAACAAAACCTATAGCTTCTCAAACCTTCAGCTGGGCATAATGTCGAGTATGTTTTCCATTTCATGGGTTGCCTCCCAGCTGCCGATTGGAAAGCTAATAGAGAAATACGGATGTAAACGTTCCATGTTGACATCGGAGTTGATAGGGATCTTGCTTATGAGCGGGTGGCTATTATCGACAAGCTTTGAAGCCTTCGCCTTTCTTTCAATCCTTTGGGGGCTGGTTGCCTCAACATGGGTCCCGGCCACGCAGACATTGCTGGCCAACAGCGTTTCAAAAGAGGAAAGAGCTAAAGAGATGGGAAAGATAACGGCTTTTTCGGGGTTAATTGCCTTTCCAGCACCATACATCGGGGGCGTCCTCTACGATTCGCTCGGATTCAGGGCACCGATATTTACAGGCTTAATTGGAGTAATATTCACAATAATGATAATTATCCTTCTCGTACACGAGCCATCAATAAAAAAATGACTTAACTATAAAATGACCTTCGATATCATATGAGAGCGAATAGAGCCTTCAAATAGGAGAGCTAAACGTGGGAGTGCACTAAACATAAACCAAAAGACATCCACATATGAAGTGCATATCAGATAATCTAACCATGTCCCCATTTCCGTTTCTCCAATTTGAAGATTTCCAATGTAAGTAAACTTTTGTTTGTGCCAGAAACTGCTTAAAAAAGATACCCCTATCGTTTTTTATACCCCTCCCCCTACGTTTTCTGCGTCACCTTTTCCCTAACCAGACCTATGGATCTGGTGTATTCCATGAAGGCGATCCGCATTGTTTCGCTTCGCGACTGACCGCGTTTCCTTATTATTTCGTCAAGGATTTCCTTTTGTTCCCTGCTCAACAAAACATTAATGATGTGTGCGCGGGCGTTTATAGGAGTAACAATTGCGAGGAAAAAGATTGCAAGGAGGTTTGACGCGTTTAAGCTTCGACCCGTCTATCGCTGAAACTATTATAATTGGAAGAGGTTTATTTCTTGGATGGAATGAAAACTCTACCTCTGAAAGATGAGTCGCATTCTCAACCTAAAATCGTGACCTCACTATTTGGCAGGATTCACAGCGAAGATGTAGATAAAATAGTTAAAACCATGAGAGAATGTTACAGACGATTATCGCCCCACGAAGTTGATATGGTCGATTTATACGTTTTTGAACGTTCTTCCTCAGTTGAAGCCTTTATGGCAGATGAATCAAAGAGAGTTGGGGTTGTTTCCTCCCCATTCGATGAGCAATTTTTCAGTATGCATGATGCGTGGCACGGGATCCCTCGTATAATAATCTGCCAAGAAAGAATGAAGAGGCTGCCAAAATTAGCTCAAAAAGGCG
The DNA here is from genome assembly GCA_030626685.1 of Candidatus Bathyarchaeota archaeon. GTDB lineage: Archaea > Thermoproteota > Bathyarchaeia > Bathyarchaeales > Bathycorpusculaceae > DAOUTL01. The sequence goes on from DAOUTL010000088.1 coordinate 3,519, forward strand.
GAATACACCACGAAGTGGGTCATTCCGTTCTGCACGGAAGCCCACTCTACTATTCTTTCACAATTCCGCCAGCACTTCTCGACATAGCCCAGCGTTTCAAACTGCACAAGCAGCTTGTCACCGACATGGTTTATCTAATATCTATAGCGGTCAAAGACTATGAGGTTTCGCGTCTATTACACAAGCACGGTTACATTAAAGATCAAATATCTTTTGCGAAACACATGTTGGCTCCAACGGAAAGCGACAGGACAGCATGGGAAATATCAAGGGCGAAGGCACCCGCTGAAGCTTTATGTTTAATATCTTACCTGAAGTTTATAGGCTATGCAACACCATTCTTAACCAATGAGAATTCTGGAAAGAGGATAAAGTGGTACATTAAAGAAAGCTTGTCGTTTCTGCCAGAAAAATACTTCACAAATCTTCTTGAAACACCAAAAATCTTTCAGCAATTAGGATTAGACACACTCAAAAACGTAAACACATTTACACATCTGATTGTCGAAAGAATCGTTGAACCTATTTTGAAGAAAGAAGCACACACCCAGTAGAGATAACTAAAAGCAAACAGCCTAATGCAGGGAAAAAGAAAGAAGGGTTAGTTGAGGGCTTTCCGTCTTAGCTCCGTTAATTATTCTGCGTACCGTGAATAGAACTGTATGGCTCTGTTTTTTTCATTATCCTTGGAATCTTCGCGATTTTCTACATGACTTACTACAGATAACATAGTCCTCTAGCTTTGGCGAGCGTACAGCCAATTAATGAACTCCTCCGTATTAGTGAATTGTTTCCATAGGTCACATGAAAATACCCATTTAACCTTTGGCTCATTCATGTAGCTCAGCCAATTACGAACTTCCTGACGTATCTCTTTAGCGGTTAAATCGTAACGAGGCCAGCCAGAATTCGTAGTGTAATGTCCTGCTGGGTCTAAAATACAAATTTTACGATCTGATACTGGTAAATATAAGGCAACATGATGCTCTATGACAACGCATTCCACATGGTATTCGCAGTCGTTATATGAGAGAACCATACTTGTTAAGAGAATTGCCATGTCATCGCAAGTCTCCTTTTCTTAACGTCAATGTTTCGTTTGGAAATTGCCACATTTCATGAAAATAATCAACAGTCCCGAAAGGATTCTCGGGCAGAATTGGAAAGAGCCCGTCGTATCTATATTCAACATTGTTGACTACCCAATTATACATGGTGTCTACATCGTTCCAATATTCATTCAAATCCGAAGGATTGCTCCAATTGCCAGTTATTTGAAAAACAATCTGTTTAACGGCAGGGTCGTATGGTGTTATCAAGAACGTTTCGTTTTCGTTTGGATGATGCCAACGTAAATCTAAAGTGGATAATAAATGCTCGTAGGCCGATTGATAGTCTGTATATGAAGACAATACGTTTTGATAATTGTCTTGTAATGAATCATACTCGTTATTCAACGAATTGTAGTCACTGTTTAGTCTATCATATTCTTCATTTAGGCGTGTATAATTCTGCTGGAGACTTGAGTAATTAGCTTCTAGCGTATCATAGAGATTTTGTAACTGAGAAAGTTGGGTTTCAAGGCTGGTTTTTTCATTTCGCAGGTTAATACTTTGAGCGCTTAACGATGCAATCCAAAACGATTGAAAAGTAACAGCACATACTAGACATAAAATAACTATCAAGTGCCACTTCCGGTTCAAACTAATCACCTACAACGTAATATAACGCAAAAGCAGTAAAAAATTAGCGGAAAAGACTTTTCTAACATATCCTCGGTACAGGGTCTCCCACCGGTCTAGCAATTATTCTTTTTCCGCCGACAACCGTTTGCATAGCAACTCCGGTGAAATCTGTCGTTGCTTCGCCTATTATTTCCGCCTCTTTTCCCTCTTCTGTTGCTCTTAAAAGCTCCAAGACTTCTTCAGCCTTCTCCTTTACCGCGCCCATGATTATTTTTCCCTCGTTTCCAACCTCAAACGGGTCTAAACCAAGCATTTCGCAGGCAACTCGCACATCCTCCCTAACTGGAATCTTATTTTCATAAACCAGCATGCCCACATGGGATTTTCCGCTGAACTCGTTTAGGGCGTCGGCTAATCCGCCTCTTGTCGGGTCTTTCATTGCGACTATGCCGCCGACTTCGCCGAGCAAACGCTGGATTAAACGATTTAAAGGTTTAACATCAGATTTTATTCCGCTTCCGAAACTTAGGCCCTCCTGTGCTGACAAGACAGCCAAACCATGGTCGCCAACCGTGCCGGACAACAATATTTTGTCGCCAGCTCTAATGTTTGAGTCCAGAATCCAACGTGCATTAAAGTCGCTTCTACACTGTTTGACAA
>DAOUTL010000110.1 GCA_030626685.1 Candidatus Bathyarchaeota archaeon
CTTTTCGAACAACCATGAACGGATCTATAGCCATTTTCATTTCAGTCTCTGCCATAGCTTGAATCTCCGTTTAAGTCTCTTATGAGGGCTGTTAGCGCGCGAGACCATATCTGTTAGTTTGTGAAAAGATTATGGCTGAGGATGTTGTAAAACATGGTTTTACAGATAAGCATGGTTGAGGACCGAATATTTTTGGATATCTCAAAATACTATTAATTAGGAAGCGATTATCTGAAAATTCAGGGCTTTTTATCCGAGGGTGAAATTCATGTTGTGGCTTCTTTCATGATAATGATTTCTGTCTCCTTGAGTTTTTTCAATTTTTTATCATTTGTTATAAAAGCTTCTGCATTGTTGACAAGCGATGCTCCGACTTGTAAAGCGTCTGGGGGTCTTATTCCATATTCAGCTCTAATTTCAGCTGCTTTTTCAGCAACTTTGGCATCAATTGACTTAATTTTTAGGTTTGGAAATGTCTGAAGTATGAATTTGTATTCTTCTACGGCTTCTTCGTTTCGGTCCCTTTTCGGCTTAACTAAAACCTCCATTAGGGTGATTGTGGAAGTGACACCTCTAATTTTTCCGGTTTCTATCATTTCGAAGAGGACGTTTGTGAAGGGTAAATACTTCTCGTTCTCCTCGAGGTGGTATATGAAGGCGGCCGTATCAATCGCAACTATCCGATACTTTCCTAATAAATCCTGAATAGACCGTTTTAAGTCCATGTTTTTCTTTCCTCTTCAATGTATTCCGTCACCTCAACGTCCTTCCAAACTTCCTTGTGGAGACCGCGCATATACTCTGTGTAATTTTTTGGTTTAGGCTTCATAACGATTTGACCATCTATCACTGAAACAACCAGTTCATCCCCTTGGCTAATGTTCAACGCTTTACGAGTTTGCTTAGGAATTACAATCTGATATTTTCTGCTGACACGAACTGTTTCCGTCAACTTTAACACTATTCACTTTACCTTTTTTATTTTACTTTACTATAAACTTTTCGTTTTACGTTACGTCAGCTCACAGCATTTTATCTTGATCCACTTTACGCTTTACCGCATATGTTCAAAATGGGTTTGCATGTTCCTTAAAGTAACTGTTGTTAAGTGGCGCCACACTGGAAGCTTCCACCTTCAGATAAGGTGATTGCCCCCTACAAGTGTATGTGGATGAAGGCTTGAGCGTGTTCGCCTTTGCTGATTGAACGCTTTTTAGGAACGTATATTTTAATTTGATTTAGTTTTATGTTATGTGTAGTAAGGGGTGTTTCAGAAGAGAGGGATTGGATTGGTTGAAAGGGTTTTGGTTACTGGTGGGGCGGGTTTTGTTGGCAGTCATTTGGTGGATGGGTTGATGGGTGAAGGTTTTGATGTGGTTGTTTTGGATGATTTTTCTAGTAGTAGGCGTTAGAATCTGAGTTTCCATTTTGGTACGCCTGGTTTTTGTTTGATTAAGGGTGATGTTCGTAGTAGGGCTGTTGTTAGGAAGGATTTGGAAGGTGTGGATGTTGTTTTTCAGATATGATGATTGGGTTATTGAGGGAGGTATACTTACAGCCGGGGCATATCTTCTTTTTCTGCTTCGAGGAGGTATTCTTGGGCGTCTTCTGGTAAGTAGAAGTGAATTCTCCTCAGTTCTCTGATTATCCCGGCGAGTTCGTTTTTGGTGTGGATTGAGCATTCTTCGTACCCAACCCTCAGAAGCCCAAGAGTTCCCGTGAGCTTCACCTGCTCCTCTCTTGCGACTTCCCTCGCTTTGAAATCGTCTAGCACCGCAGTGGCGTCATTGCTTTTTGAGAGGGTAATGACAGCTGCTTCTCCCTCGTGGATACCCCTTCCGGAGGCATAATCCTTAAGATATTCATGATCTAGTAAAAGAATCCACTTTTCGTCGAACTCTTTCTCATGGATGTAGATCACGCGGAGGGCTTCATCGTAGGTTATCTCGAGTCTGACGGCTTTCGGAACAGCGGCTTTCTCCTTTAATGAGTGGATTATTTGTTTAAGAAGTTGTAACCGTTTTATCTCGCAGAACGCGCTTATCACGCTGGTGTTTAGGATGAGCATCTCTGGGTCCTTCGAAGGGTCTTGTAGTCTTTTTCGAGTTGTTCCCTGCTCTCTACTCCTAAGCGTGGACTGATGCCTCTTTCGGCTAGAATGACCATCATCTTCTTAAGCGAAACACCGGCGATGTGGGCGGCTGCAGCCACAGAGACCTTTCCCTTCTTATAGAGGGAAACTGCGACATCTACCATGTCTATTGAAGCCAGCAGATGACGAACAGCGTCCCGTACGACTTCGCTCTTTGTGGCATACTGGCCGGCAAGAACCAGCTTCGCAAGCTTCTCCTCCAAGTCCCCTTTTATCTCAACAGTGATAGGCATATTAACACGCTTACCGATAAAATGTACTTGAATTTTATATACTTTTCTCAAGTCATTCTATCATGATGCGGTTAGCATGTTCTCCGCCTAAGGAATAAAGGATGTTGTTGATGTTTGTTCGCGTGTGTTACCGAAAAGAGAAAAAGGTTTTATGCGATGCTTACTATGAGTAGTTGATTACTATGCCTACTACGAAGGTAACCCGGAACTATCAGATAACGATCCCAGCTGAGATAAGAGCTCGAACCAACGTTGAAAGAGGCGACGTGCTCGTGATGGAGTACCGCGAAGAAGAAGGTGTAATCAAGATCAGGGTGCCAAGGAAAGGGAAGAGGAAGACCAGAAAACTTGGCAAACCCCTCGGCTTAGAGGATATCGAGCGGTCTATTGAGAGAGGGTTGAATGATTGTCTGCGGTCGTAGATACAAACGTTCTGATATTTGACACTTTTGAAGACAGCGAGTTCCACATAGAAGCCATGAAACTGCTTGATTCCCTAAAGAGGTGGATACTGCCATCCATCGTCTTCCACGAGTATGTATGGTTCTTATAGGTTATTGAAAGCGTAAGGTTTATATTATGTTTAAGCGTTTTTTTGTTTAGGTGTTTGTGTGCCTAAACGTACAAGTGTGTTGCTTGAAGAGAGTGTGTATAAGAGGCTTGTGGAGGAAAGTTTGAGAAGGTATGGAACAGTTAAAGCCATATCGAAAGTTTTAAATGAGTTGCTAAAGGATGCGCTAAAAGGAAAGAAGGAGATTATACGTTTAATCTACTCGGAGAAGGTTGCAAGAACTACTGCTAAGGAATTTGAGGAATTCCGTAGGAAGCTGTCGCGAAGGTTGGAAGCTTGATTCTAGACACTACATATCTTTTACCGCTTGCCCGAATCAACGTAGACACTGACTTGCTGAGGGCTATCGCCGACAGAAAAGTGAGTTGGAAGCTTGAAGATGTAACTGTGAGCATGATTTCAATTTTTGAGCTTCAGGCAAAAGCCGCGAAACTTATGGTGCCCACTGAATTCGTTGTTGATGCTGTTAAAGCTATTTTTGGGGCTTTTAACGTTGAATCTTTCTATAAACCCGAAATAATTGAAGTTGCTTATAAAGTGAAAAGGTTGATTCCGGATTATGTAGATTGTGTGATAGTGGCTACTGCGATTGTGTTGAAGGAGGATTTGGCTACGGAAGATTCGCAGATTTTGTCTAATAGGGGAGTAGTGAAAGAAGAGTATGGGGTAAGTACATTGAGTTATAAAGAACTGGTTAGGAAATAACTCAGCAGAACTCTTAAATATTTTCGTTGTTGCTCTGAACACATTGGCTGCAAAAACAATAAAGCCTCAATATTGAAGGCTAATTTCGTTTTTAGCCGACGCCTTACCTTTGCTGGTTCTTGGATAGTTATTCTATGCGTATTTTGAGGCTTCCATTATCATTAATCCTGCGGCTTCTCCGTGTTTGTCTAAAGAAGCAGTTACGAGTCCTTCTTCGTCTAGCGACTCGTTGTCCACTATTTTTGTATGTTTGAACTTAACGTAAGTATATCCGCGGTTTCATCGTAGTCTATGGACACTATTCTCCTTGTGATCCACGGGTTTTTTAACGTTCATTAAAGCTTTTCGAACAACCATGAACGGATCTATAGCCATTTTCATTTCAGTCTCTGCCATAGCTTGAATCTCCGTTTAAGTCTCTTATCAGACATTATGAGAGCCGTTAATATAAATCCATTGGATTGTGAAACTTCCCTATAGTGAACAACAAGATTTTTCGCTAGTCCGAATTTAACAAGTCGAATGAAAACTTTTACGGCAGCAAAATTCGGTTTTAACTGCGGTGGTGAAAAATAAAGTTCGTCAGGATCAACTATTGCTAAAAGAATCTCAGGCTGGAAAGGCTCAAGCTCTCTGTGGTACTCAATTATGTGGAGCCATCGCTCCTCAGTTAGCCTTATGGGAACATTGTTCATTGACGTTACAACAGCAATTACGCCAGGTTCAGGATGCCATGTTATTTTCAACTCTTTGTCACGCGCCTCCTTCCTGTCAAGCTGATAAAATTCTTCCCCGATCTCGCTCAGTATGATATCTCTCGAAACAGATATATGTCTTACCTTCCCAACTTTTCGGTGAACCTGAGGGTTTGCAGCCTCTCAGCGAAGCCGCAATACAGCGTTGAATCTTTGAACTCTGGATGGGAACTCCTTGCTGGCATGCACTTTCGGGGGGTCTCCTATTTGAGGCTGGTTGCTTAAGTTCGTTCCAGCTTCTCTCTCATGAAGGTGAAAACGGTGCCTGTTGCCATTCGAAGCATTTTAACTGCAAAAATAATGAAGCCTGAACATTGAAGCCTAACTTCGTTTTTAGCTAAAGCTTCACCTTTATAGAAGCGTTAAC